>NZ_JBQQCG010000043.1:0-94756 GCF_052245575.1 Streptomyces sp. 2A115
GTCACCCGGGGTCAACTCGGCCAGCCTCTCGGCGACTTGAACGTACTCCTCGTACGGCGTCACCGTGAAACAGGTGTGGGTGAAGTCCGCCAGTTGCGCGGACGCGCGGCGTACAACCGCCTTCGCGCTGTTGCCGACCGAGGTCGTGGCAATGCCGGACGCGAAGTCGATCAGCGAGTTGCCGTCCACGTCCTCCAGCACGCCGCCTCCGGCGCGCGTGACGAACACCGGCAGTGTCACGCCGACGCCGTTGGCGACCGCCGCCGACTTGCGAGCCAGCAGCTGCTGCGACTTCGGACCGGGAATGGACGTGACGAGTCGGCGCTCCTGGGCAAGTTCGCTCATGACGGGCGTACTCCTTCTCCGTGCGGTGTTCGTGCCGTGGATTTCCCGCAGATTAGGCGGAGTTCCGATGGGCCCGCGCACTCCGACAGGGCGCGGTGGCGACATCGTCTTCGACGCGGCGGACGGTTCCCTTGAGTGCTGGCGCGTGCGGGTACGAATGCGAGGGGCAACGGGCGAGGGCTCGCTGGAACACCGCGTCGAACGCCTTCGACAGCGACTCTCCACAACACGTCAGCAACCCCAACCGGCCTGGTTTTCCTGACAGTTGACAGACCTCAGCCATTTCCCAGCGACCGCCTCTTCCGCCAAGCACGAACTCCGCCCGGTTCGCAAGCTCCACTTCGGACAATCGGTGGATGGTTGTCGTACGTGATGGAGCATGTACGAATTCCGAAGTTCGTCTCTAGCGTTGCTGCCCATGAGGCATCCGGGAAACTCCGCAATCCGGCTTGGACCCAGGTGATCTCGAAGAATCGAAACCGGCACGGAATCCGTAGCTCGCCTGCCTCCAGCAAGGCCACTCAGGCGCGTGCCTGCCTCTGACCTGCGGTAACGCCAATGTGTCGGACTCATAACGCTTGACCTGCTCATCGAACAAGACACGCAACGGAAACAAATCTGTTCGACAGTCGTCGTCGCGGTTCCGAAAAGCGGAACAGTTCAAAAGATCTAGAAATTTTTCCACGATTCGTGTCCCCGAATCCGGTCCTTCGCGCAACCCATAGGTATTGGCTCGCGCACAAAGCAGCAGGAGTTGCAGTGATATACAACCGGTACAGATTTATTGGCTCCGGCGTCGCACTGACCAGTGTCGCGCTGGTCTCCGCCTGTGGTGGCAACAGTGCGTCAGGCGGCGACAGCGGGACCGGCGCGATCAAGATCGGTGTGGTCGCGCCGCTGTCCGGAGACTCCGCCTCCGCCGGCACGGACATCGTGAACGCCGCCAAGCTCGCGGCCAAGGAGATCAACAAGGACGGCGGCCTGCTCGGCGGCCGGAAGGTCGAGCTGGTGGTCGTCGACGACGCCTGCGACGCGCAGACCGGCACCGCCGCGATGCAGAAGCTGATGTCGCAGAAGGTGGTGGCCGTGGCGGGCGGCTACTGCTCGGGTGCCGCCATCGCCGAGACCGTGATCACAGACAAGCGCAACGTCCCGTTCATCGCCGACGCGCAGACGAACGTGCAGATCACCGACCGCGGCCTCAAGCACGTCTTCCGCACCATCGGCCGTGACGACAAGCAGGGCGAGTTCGCCGCGAAGTACCTGGTGGAGTCCCTCAAGGCGAAGAACGTCGCGATCATCCACGACAACACGGCCTACGCGAAGGGCCTCGCCGAGGCGGCCAGGAGCAGCCTCGGAAAGCTCGGCGGCAAGGACGTGTACTTCGACGCCATCACCCCCGGCGCCAAGGACTTCACCTCCTTCCTGACCAAGGTGAAGAGCACCGATCCCCAGGCGATCTACTTCACCGGCTACTTCGCCGACGCCGGCCTGGTGCTCAAGCAGGCGCGCGAGCTGGGCATCACGGTTCCGATCATCGGCGGCGACGCGACCCAGGACGCGACCGTCATCAAGACCGCCGGCTCGGCATCCGAGGGCTTCGCCACCACGACCGCCCCGCTGCCCTCCTTCATCAGCTCGGCCGCGGGGTTCGTCACCGCGTACAAGAAGACGTACGACACCGACGCGGGGCCGTTCGCGCCCTACGAGTACGACGCGATAAAGGTGATCGCCGACGCCATCGGACGGGCGAAGTCCGCCGACTCGCAGAAGATCACCGACGCGCTGCACGCCACCAAGGACTACGCGGGCATCACCGGCACGCTCAACTTCGAGCCGAACGGCGACCGGAAGAACGCGGTCTATGTGACCGCCGTCGTGAAGGACTCCGAGTTCGTCCCCGGCAAGACCCTCGACGCCTCGGGCGCGTGGGTCGACGCGGGCTGACCGGGCCGGCGCACAGACCGACATGAACGAATTCCTTCAGTACACGCTCAACGGCCTGACGGTCGGGGCGTTCTACGCGCTGGTCGCGTTGGGCTACACGATGGTGTACGGGATCATCCGGCTCATCAACTTCGCCCACGGCGACTTCTTCATGGTGGGCGGCTTCCTCGCACTGGGAGTGCTCAGCCTGCTGGCCAACGGCGGCATGCCGGCCGGTGTCCTCGTCGTGGTCGCGCTCGTCGCGGCCACGGCGGTCACCGGCGCACTCGGTGTGGCTTCCGCCCGTATCGTCTACCTGCCCCTGCTCAAGGCCCCGCAACTGTCGCTGCTGGTCTCCGCCCTCGGACTGTCGCTCGCCGTCGAGTACGGCACCGCGCTGTCGCAGGGCACCGGCTTCAAGAGCGTCCCGCACATCGGCTTCCTCTCCGCCGAGAACGCGATACAGCTGACCGACAGCGTCCGGCTGACCTACGCCCAGCTGGGCATCTTCGGTGTCAGCGTGGTGCTGATGGCCGCGCTGTTCTTCTTCGTGCAGCGCACCGTCACCGGCACCACGATGCGCACTCTGGCGATGGACCAGGACGCCGCACGGCTGATGGGTATCAACGTCGAGCGCACCATCCTGCTGACGTTCCTCATCGGCGCCGGGCTCGCCGGCACGGCGGGCACCATGTACGCCCTGTACTACCCGCAGGTCAACTTCCTGATGGGCTTCCTGCTCGGCCTGCGCGCCTTCACCGCCGCCGTCATCGGCGGCATCGGCAACATCCCCGGAGCCATGGTGGGCGGCGTCATCATCGGGCTGCTGGAGTCCTACGCCACCGGCTATGTGTCCGGGCGGTGGACTGACGTGGTCGTCTTCGGCACGCTCATCGCCGTACTCGTCGTGCGACCGAGCGGTCTGCTCGGCGAGCGCGTGGCAGAAAGGGTGTGACAACGATGCGTGGACTTCTGGACTCACCACGGTTCAAGCTGCCCTCCCTGGCCGTGTTCGCCGTGATCCTCCTCGCCTTCCCCAATCTCGCGGGTGACTACTGGACCGACGTCGGCGTCAAGGTGCTGCTGTACGTCGTCCTCGGCTTCGGCATCAATGTCGTGGTCGGCTACGCGGGCCTGCTCGACCTCGGCTACTCGGCGTTCTTCGCCATCGGCGGCTACACCACGGCCATTCTGGTCGGCAACTACGACGTCAACTGGTGGCTCACCCTGCCGATAGCGATGCTGGTCGCCGCCATGGGCGGCTTCATCATCGGCTATCCCACGCTGCGGCTGCGCAGCGACTACCTGGCGGTCGTCACCCTCGGTTTCGGCGAGATCGTCCGGGTCACCGCCCAGAACCTGGAGTTCACCGGCGGGCCGGAGGGAGTCATCATCCCCTCCCGCCCGGTGCTCTTCGGCTACTCCTTCGACGACACGCTCAGCATGTACTACCTCGTGCTGGCGATCGCCGTCGTCGTGGGTCTTGGCGTCACCAGCCTCGCCCGCTCGAAGATCGGCCGCGCCTGGGAGAGCGTCCGTGAGGACGAGAAGGTCGCCGAGGCGGTGGGCGTGCCCTCCATCCGGGTCAAGGCGCTCGCCTACATCGTCGGCGGCGTGATCGCCGGCCTGGCGGGGGCCTTCTTCGCCACCTACATCGGCATCGTCAACCCGACCAGCTTCACCTTCCTCACCTCGGTGCTGATCCTGCTGGTGGTCCTCATCGGCGGACGCGGCAGCCTGGTCGGGGTGTTCCTCGGCGCGCTCGTCGTCCAGGGCATGCCGGAAGTGCTGCGGGGCATCGGCGACGAGTGGCGGATCTTCCTGTTCGCCGTGCTCCTCATCATCCTGATGTTCATACGGCCACTGGGCCTGTGGCCCGCGCGCACCCGGCGCGGGGCGCGGCTCGCGGACTCCGCGCAGGAACCGCCACTGCCGCAGACCGCCGTGACACCTGGCGAGCCGCTGCTCGAAGTACGCGGCCTGACCATGCGGTTCGGCGGGCTGCTGGCGCTCAACGATGTGGCCTTCACCGTTGGACGCGGAGAGGTCCTCGGCGTCATCGGACCCAACGGCGCGGGCAAGACCACCGTGTTCAACTGCGTGACGGGCGTGGTCGAGCCGACCTCCGGAGAAGTCCTCCTGGGAGGTGAGTCACTGATCGGGCGCCGTCCCCACGAGGTCGTACAGCGGGGCATGGCCCGCACCTTCCAGGGTGCGCGGCTCTTCGGCGACATGAGCGTCGTCGAGAACGTCCTCGTCGGCATGACCTCGCGGCTGAAGAGCGGCGTACTGACCTCACTGCTGCGGCTGCCCGCCCAGCGCCAGGAGGAACAGCGCGCCGGTCGCGAGGCCCGCTACTGGCTGGAGTTCGTGGGCCTGTCCGACAAGGCCACGCGCCTCGCACGCGAGCTGTCGTACGGTGATCAACGCCGCCTCGACATCGCCCGCGCACTGGCGAGCAATCCGCTGGTGCTGCTCCTGGACGAGCCCGCCGCCGGAATGAACCCCAGCGAGAAGACCGAACTCATGGAACTCGTCGCCCGTATCCGGGACCGGGGCGTCACCGTCGTACTCATCGAACACGACATGGCCTTCGTCATGGGACTGTGCGAACGGGTGCTCGTCATCGAGACCGGTACGCGGCTCACCGAGGGGCTGCCGGCCGAGGTGCAACAGGACCCCCGGGTGATCGAGGCCTACCTCGGGGTGGACGAGCACGACGATGAAGACGCCGAGGGCGCCGGCATCGGCCCCGACGCGTCCACCGCCCCGACTCTCGCGAAGGGCCACTGAGATGGCATTGCTCGAAGTCACGGACCTGGATGCCTCCTACGGTGCGATCGAAGCTCTGTCCGGGGTCTCGCTGCGGGTGGAGCCGGGAGAGATCGTGGCGATCCTCGGCGCGAACGGCGCAGGCAAGACGACGCTGCTGCGCACCCTCACCGGGCTGCACCGGGCGAAGTCGGGCAAGGTCCTGCTCGACGGACAGGACATCACTCGTACGCCGGCGCATGACGTCGTGGGCATGGGCTTCGGCCATGTTCCGGAAGGACGCCGGGTGTTCGCCGCACTCGAAGTCGACACGAACCTGACGATGGGTGGCTACCTGTCCCGCAAGGACACCGCGGCGCTGGCTCAGCGACGACAGCAGGTGTACGAGCTGTTCCCGCGCCTCGCCGAGCGGCGCGACCAGCTCGCGGGCACACTGTCCGGCGGCGAGCAGCAGATGCTCGCGATCGGCAGGGCCTTGATGAACGCACCGCGGTTCCTCGCCCTGGACGAACCGTCGCTCGGCCTGTCCCCGCTGTTCACCCGCAACATCTTCAAGATCGTGCGGCAGATCCGGGACCAGGGCACAGCGGTCCTCCTCGTCGAGCAGAACGCCCGCCAGGCGCTACGGCTCGCCGACCGGGCCTACGTGCTGGAGACCGGCCGGGTCGCACTGGAGGGTCCGGCCGCGGAACTGGCCGCCGATCCGCGGGTGAAGGCCGCCTACCTCGGCGGCACCGCGGAAGCCCCGCCGCAGGACGCGGTCGTCGACAGCGCCTGATCAAAAGCGCCGGGAACCCCGTCGGGGTTCCCGGCGCCTCTCATACCAGGCTGGCTACTGGCACTGCGGCACTGCGGCACTGCGGAAACCGTAGCTCGCCTGCCTCTACAAGACCCTGCAGGTGTGCGCCCGCACCTGACCTGCGGTAGCGCGTCTGGGAACCGCCAGTCCGATTCTCGAAGCGCACACGCACAGCCGCATCCTGCCCATCGCCCTGTCCCCAACTTTCAGGTGGGACGAACGAAACCCCCCTGGATCCTCGAACTACCCCTTTAGCCAAGGATGTTCATGAGTACGACGCACGGCAAGAGAGCCCTGTCGCCCGGCACCCGCGAGCAGACTCATCGCTCGGACGGTCTGCAGGCCGGACTCAAGAACCGCCATCTGTCCATGATCGCCATTGGCGGGATCATCGGTGCCGGCCTCTTCGTGGGCTCTGCCTCGGGCATCGCCAAGGCCGGACCCGGCATTCTGCTGTCGTACGCCCTGGTCGGTGCTTTGGTCGTCTGCGTGATGCGGATGCTCGGCGAGATGTCCGTGGCCAACCCGGCGTCCGGTTCTTTCTCCGCCTACGCCGACCGGGCGCTCGGCCGCTGGGCCGGGTTCTCGATCGGCTGGCTGTACTGGTTCTTCTGGGTCGTGGTGCTCGCTGTCGAGGCGACCGCGGGTGCCGTAATCCTCGAAGGATGGATACCGGCCCTCCCGCAGTGGGCCTGGGCACTTGTCGTGATGGTCGTTCTCACGGCCACGAACCTGGCATCGGTCGGCTCCTTCGGCGAATTCGAGTTCTGGTTCGCGGGCATCAAGGTCGTCGCCATAGCGGGGTTCGTCGTCATCGGCGGACTGGCGGCCTTCGGTGTGCTGCCCGGCTCGGACAACCCGGGGGACGGCTTCGTCAACCTCACCGCGCATGGCGGTTTTCTGCCCAACGGCGCTGACGCGATCCTCTCCGGCATGCTGTTGGTGGTCTTCTCGTTCATGGGCAGCGAGATCGTCACCCTCGCCGCCGGTGAGTCCGAGAACCCGCAGCGTGCGGTCACCAGGGCCATCAGCAGCGTGATCCGGCGGGTCGGCTTCTTCTACCTGGGCTCGATCCTCGTCGTGGTCTGTCTGTTGCCGTGGAATGATCCGGCGATTACGGAAAAGGGCTCGTATGTCGCGGCCCTGGACGAGATCGGCATCCCGCACGCCAGCCAGGTCATGAACGCCGTCGTGCTCACCGCTGTCCTTTCCTGTCTCAACTCCGGTCTCTACACCGCCTCCCGGATGGCCTTCTCGCTCGGCCAGCGCGGCGACGCGCCCAGGGCCTTCGCGCGCACGACCATGCGGGGTGTCCCGCAGGCCGCGATCCTGGCCTCCGTCGTCTTCGGCTTCGTCGCCGTCGGCTTCAACTACCTGTGGCCGGACACGGTCTTCCAGTTCCTGCTGAACTCCTCGGGCGCGGTCGCGCTCTTCGTGTGGCTGGTCATCTGCTTCTCGCAACTGAGGATGCGGAGAATCATCCTCCGCGAGAACCCGGAGAAACTTCTTGTCCGGATGTGGCTCTTCCCGTACCTGACGTGGGCGACCATCGCGGTCATCACATTCGTCCTCGGCTACATGCTCACCGACGACAGTGAGGGCGGTGGACGGATCCAGGTGCTGCTGTCGGTGCTGGTTGCCGTGCTGGTTGTGGTGGTCTCACTGGTACGGAGCGGTATCGGCCGAAACGCCAACGACGAAGTTGTCAGCCGCTGGTAGGTGCCGACGTGCGTTCAGCGGAGCCCCGGATGCTGCGGCGTCGGTATCCGGGGAGCCCACCACAGGAAGAACCGGAGCCCACTACAGGAAGAAAGTGACGGCATGTCCGCCTTCAGACGACGCAAAGGCAACTCTCCTCGCCTGGCCCCCGAACTCGACGACGTAGTCCTGGGCCGGGTGCGGCGGCGCCTTGACATCAGCTGGGCCCGCGGCGAACTCGACACCACGGTCATCGCACTGATGGAAAAGGTGATCCTGGACGCAGGGCAGGACTGGGACCGTAAGGCGCACCGCCTCGGAGTGCTCACCGAGGCAGCCGGGCGGGCACTGCCACAGATCTGGCTGCGCCAGGCCCCGCAGGACCCGGGAGCACTCCTGCTGCACGCCTGGTCGGAGGTGACGCACGCGCGGGCGCAGGGAACGCACGTGGACCTGAGCAGCATCCGGGAGGCCTGCTTGCGCGCGGCCGAGCTGATACCCGCCGACCCCACCCCCTGGACCGTGCTCCTGGCCGCGATGAGATGTGAGCAGGAACCTTACGGCGAGGTGGGGCCGGTCTGGCGGGAGATCAAGGCCCGGGATCCGTGGAATCGGGAGGCGCATCTTCAGGCCTTGGGCTATCTGTCACCGGACGAGTGCGGTTCCACCGGGCAGGTGCTGGACCTCCTCGACGGCATCCGTTCAGTGATGCCGGCCAGGGCTCCCACGGTCGGTTTGGAAGTCACCGCGTTCGTTCACGCCTACCAACGCGCCGTTTCCGCCGGCGGCATGGCGGCGCTGAACGCCGGGGACCACTGGAGCCGACCTGATGCGGCCGCGGCACTGAGCCGAGCGGCGCGTGACTGGCCGCTCCCTGGATTCCTCGGCCACGCGGCGGCACTGGCGGATCTCAACGTGCTGGCCTACGCGTTGGTCAAGGCCGCCCTGATGGACGAGGCCGTTGTCGTGCTGCGCGCCACGGCAGGCATGGCGACGCCTTGGCCATGGAACGCGGAGGGAGACCCCCTGGAACGTTTTGCGTACTGGCACGGCGCGATCTCACGCGCCCGGCCCGCGACCAGCCGACGATGACCGCGCGGCTACCAGGCCTCCTTGTCACTCACAACGGGCCGGAGGCTGTTACGCGTGAAAGCGAAGTCAAAATGCGGTCTCCGAGGTACCGGCCGAGCAGGTCTTCGACGTCATGGAGCAGTTCCGGCCGGATCGGCTCTGCCAGCTCCTCCCGGTTGCGCAGGTCGATCACCGCGCGACGACCGATCTCCTGTGGCCCGTCCTGCGTAACCATCATGGATGGGCGTTGATCGACAAGGACCGCCAAGATCCTCAAAGGACTCATAATCCGTCGGCCGTGGGTTCGAGTCCCACCCGCCCCACCTCAGATGTGCCCTGACCTGCGGAAACGTTCCTCGTGAGGTGTGGGAGCGTCAACTTTGCCTCAACGGATGGAATCCGCCGCTCGCGAGTTTGGCGCCAGGTCGGTCTGCCTCAGCTGATGTTCGTCCGACCTGCACGGATGTGCGCGGGCATAGAGCCGGTGAGGACTGCTCGGGTCGGCCATGCCCCGAGAGGGTGATGCACTGAGGCCGTCCTGAGGCCGACGGTATCGGGATCGCCATGCCATGACACGGGCGTTCCGCGATGCCGGGCCCGGTTGGCCGTCCTCACCTCGCCGATCTCGCTCAGCGGTGCTCGAACGCCGGAGACGATCACTTCTGTGATCACCACCTCCTGCCGATCGACCGGCGGCGGCGCCCTCCCGGACGGCCCGCCTGTTGACCATGGTGGGACGACGTGGAAAGCTGGTCCTACCAGTTGGTCCTACCGATGGCAGAGTGCGAGGAGTCCATGGCGTCACAGCAGTCGCAGGGCCGTCGGCGCAAGCCGGAGCTCGTCGCGGAGGCGTTGCTGGCGAGGATCCGGGAGGGAGAACTGCCGGTCGGCCGGCGACTGCCCTCGGAGCGGGATCTGGCGAGCGAGTACGGCGTGAGCCGGAATGCCATTCGTGAGGCGCTCGCCGTGCTCCAGCTCAGTGGCCATGTCGAGACTCGGCTCGGGGACGGCAGCTATATCGCGCAGCCGGAAGGCCCGGCCCGCGACGAGAACGACGCCGGGCTCGTCGCCGCGCTGAACATCACCGAGCTGCTGCAGACACGCGAGGCGCTGGAGCTTGCGAGTGCCCTGACGGCGATCCGCAGGGCGACCCGATCGGACCTGCTCAAGATGGATGCTCTCGTGGCGGAGATGGAAGAACATCTGGAGCAGGACGACTACGAGAGCTATCTGCGCACCACGATGGACCTGCACCGGGCGGTCGCCGCAGCATCGCGTACGCCGCTGCTGGTCACCCTGGTCAAGGAGCTGACCACAAAGCACCAGAGCCACGAATGGCTGCTGCACACCCGGTACACCCCGGCGATCGGCGCGTATTCGCTGGATGTGCACCGGGCGCTGGTCAGGGCGATCCGTGACAAGGACGTGGTCGCGGTGTACGAGGCGACGAGCCAGCATTATCACGACTATCCGGTGTTGCAGGGGCTGGGCCAGGGGTAGGGAAGGCCCCTGGGCCCGGCCGGTCTCACCGGTTGGCCGGGGCCACGGGACGCACCAGGTTCTCCGGGCTGAGAATCTCGGCCAGTTCCGCTTTGGTGAGCAGTTGCCGGGCGATCACCAGGGACAGGACGCTGCGACCGGTGACCAGGGCCTCGGCGGCGATGCCAGTGGCGGCGGTGTAGCCGATGTGCGGGTTGAGGGCCGTGATCACGCCGATCGAGTACTCGACGCCACGGCGCAGGTGTTCGGTGTTGGCGGTGATACCGGCGACGCACCGGTCGGCCAGCGTGTGGCAGGCGGCCGTCAGGTGGCTCAGTGACTCGAAGAGGCTGTGAGCGATGACCGGCTCGAAGGCGTTGAGCTGGAGCTGGCCCGCTTCCGCGGCCATGGTCACGGTGAGGTCATGGCCGATGACCCGGAACGCGACCTGGTTGACCACCTCGGGGACGACCGGGTTGACCTTGCCCGGCATGATGCTGGACCCCGCCTGGACCGGGGGCAGTCCGATCTCCGACAGACCGACCCGTGGACCGGACGACAGCAGGCGCAGATCGTTGCAGATCTTGGAGAGCTTGACCGCGATGCGCTTGAGTACGCCGGAGAGCGTGACGAACGACCCGGCGTCCTGGGTCGCCTCGACGAGGTCGGCGGCGGTGCTCACCGGCACCTGGGTGATCTCCCGGAGCCGCTGGCAGGCGAGTTCGGCGTAGCGGGGATGTGCGTTCAGCCCGGTACCGATGGCGGTGCCGCCGAGATTGATCTCGGTGATGAGGGCGGCGGCCTCCGTCAGTCGCTCGGCGTCCTCGCGGACCATGACCGCGTAGCTGCCGAATTCCTGGCCGAGGGTCATCGGGACGGCGTCCTGCAGCTGGGTCCTGCCCATCTTGACGACGTCGGCGAATTCCTCCGCCTTGGCCGAGAAGGCCGTGGCCAGTGCTCCCAGCGCCTCTCGGAGGTGCTGGACCAGTGTGTACAGGGCCAACTTGACCGCCGTGGGGTACACGTCGTTGGTGCTCTGGCCCATGTTGACGTCTTCGAGCGGGTGCAGGTGCAGGTAGTCACCGCGGGGCCGACCGAGGCGTTCCAGGGCGCGGTTGGCGATGACCTCGTTGGCGTTCATGTTGGTGGAAGTGCCGGCCCCGCCCTGGATGACGTCCACCGGGAAGTGCTCGTGCAGCCGGCCGGCCCGGATGTCCTCGCAGGCACCGACGATGGCCTCGGCCTTGCCGGGGTCCAGGAGGCCGAGTTCGCGGTTGGCTTCGGCGGCTGCCTGCTTGACGCATGCCAGCGCGACGACCAGTTCCGGGTGGTGACCGACCGGGATGCCGGTGATGGGGAAGTTCTCGGTGGCGCGCAGGGTGTGGACGCCGTAGTAGGCGTCGGCGGGGACGTCTCGATCACCCAGCAGGTCGTGTTCCCTGCGGTCGTCGGCCGGTGTGGTCACGGGGTCGCTCCAGGTGGTTCGGGGAAAGGGGTGGGTGCGTCAGACGGCACTGCGGTGCGGAAGGGTCCGCAGTCCCCGGCGCAGGAGGGCGGCCAACCGGTCGACGTCGTCGGCGTTGTTGTACAGGCCGAAGGAGACCCGGATGCCGTCGCGTACGGAGGAGAGCCGGGCGCCCTCGGCGGCGAGGAAATCCGCCCACGGTGATGCGGGCAGGTCCAGGACGTGGATGTGCGAGCGGTGTGCGCGCTCCCGCGGCCCGACCAGGGCGATGCCGAGGTTGTCCAGGTGCGCGATGAGATGGTCGCCCAGATCCAGTACGTGCCGCTCGATGTCCCGGACGCCCAGGACTTCGATGAGATCCAGCGCGGCGGCGAGCGCGTGGATCGCCGGGAGGTTGAAGTTGCCGATCTCGAAACGCCGGGCGTCGCTGCGTGGCTCCACACGTCCCGCTCCGACGACGACGTGCTCGTCGGGGTCGGCGACACCGGCCAGCGCCATGTAGGTCGGTCGCAGCCCCTTTGCCCCGTACGGAGTGCAGAGCAGACCGAGCCCCTGGGGCACCAGCAGACCCTTGTGGCAGCCGGCGGCGAGCGCTGAGACCCCCAGCGCGCGGGCGTCGACGTCGAGGACGCCGACGGACTGCATGGCGTCGACCACCACCTCGGCCCCGTGTGCGCGAGCGAGTCGGGCGATGCCCCCCACATCGTTGCGCTGACCGTTGTGGAACATCACATGCGAGAGGGCGATCGCACGGGTCCGGTCGTCGACGTACGCGGCGAAGGTGTCGGCGTCGGCCCACTTCTTCCGCCTGTCCGGCGGGACCATCCGCACCTCGAGCCCGTCCGGTTGCCGGTTGAGCCAGGCGTACGCGACGTTGGGGTGTTCGCCCTCGAGGAGCAGGACATTGTCACCCGGCTCCACGTGGAAGCCGTGGGCGGCGATGTTGATGCCTTCCGAGGTGTTCTTGGTGAAGGCGATCTCGTCGGCGCCTACTCCCAGGAAGGCCGCCAGTCGCGCACGTACCTCCGTCAGCCGTGCCAGCCAGCGCTTCTTCGGGCCGGCGGACTCCAGTGCCTCGTCATAGAAGGCGTCGAGGGCGGTACGGACGGGCACCGACAGGGGCGTCTGGTGAGCGGCGTCCAGGTACAGGAACTGCTCCGCCGCCGGGAAGTGGGAACGCAGGGGCGCGCTTGCTGTGGCACTCACTGAGCGATCTCTTTCCTCTGCTCCGGGTCGGGCGCCTCGCAGATTGGCCCAACCGGTAGGACCAATCCTGCACACGGTCTCCTTGGAGGTCAAGGGTGATCTCCAGGCGTTCGATCGAGGGGCGGGCGAAGGGCCCCTTGATGAGCCTGCTCAGGGCTGTTGTGAAGCGGATCCGCGCGCCTGTTGTGCAAACCGTTTTGGGTTCCTAGATTGGCCGCACCGGTAGGGCCAAAGGCTTTCAATTGGCGCCTGCTTCCTGGTTGAGGCGAGAGAGAGCACCGTCAGGGTTATTCGAGTTTGGTCAACTTTGACCGGACCCGTAACGCAAGCGTCACGGGCAATTCGGCGGCGACTCTTGACAGGCTCAACCGCCAGACCTTCCATTGGTCCGACAGGTTGGACCAAAATTCTTCCGGTCCCACCACTGCCGGTGACCCGTCCTCTTCACAGCTAGGTAGGAGCTCATGTCTTCCTTGGAGAACCACCAGGCCGTCGCTGTCGGCGAGGCACCTGCGGGTGGGAACGGCCGGCCCCCGCTGCTGTCCCTCCGCGGGGTCAACAAGCACTTCGGGGCGCTTCACGTCCTGGCTGATGTCGATCTGGACGTCGCCAGGGGAGAGGTCGTGGTGGTGATCGGCCCTTCCGGTTCGGGAAAGTCGACGCTGTGCCGCGCGATCAACCGACTGGAGACGATCGGGTCGGGGAGCATCACCCTGGACGGGAGCGAACTGCCCAGTGAGGGCCGGGAGTTGGCCGCACTGCGGGCCGACGTGGGCATGGTCTTCCAGTCCTTCAACCTCTTCGCGCACAAGACCGTGCTGGAGAACGTGACGCTTGGTCCCGTCAAGGTCCGCAAGACGGCGAAGGCCGCGGCGGAGCAGCGTGCCTTCGAGTTGCTGGAACGCGTCGGGGTGTCCGCCCAGGCCCACAAGTACCCTGCCCAGCTCTCAGGTGGGCAGCAGCAGCGGGTCGCCATCGCTCGTGCGCTGGCCATGGACCCCAAGGTGCTGTTGTTCGACGAGCCGACCTCGGCCCTGGACCCGGAGATGGTCAACGAGGTCCTCGATGTCATGACGTCCCTGGCCCGCGAGGGCATGACCATGGTCGTCGTCACCCACGAGATGGGCTTCGCGCGCCGCGCTGCCGACCGGGTGGTCTTCATGGCCGACGGCCGCATCGTCGAAGAGGCGCGGCCGGACCGCTTCTTCTCGGCGCCGAAGAGCGAACGCGCCAGGGACTTCCTGTCCAAAATCCTCAGCCACTGATCCCGGGCCCCTGCCCACCATGCCCTCCTAATCACTCAAGGGGAACACGATGACCCAGTACAGACACGCCCTCACGGTGGTGGCAGCGACCGCCGCCCTGGCCCTGGGCCTTTCCGCGTGCGGAAGCGGATCGGAGAACACCGCCGGCTCGTCCCCGGCCAAGCCCACGTTCACGGCCGGCACCACGATGGCCAAGCTGTCCGCCGCCGGCAAGATGACGATCGGTACGAAGTTCGATGTGCCGCTCTTCGGTCTCAAGGGCCTGGACGGCAAGCCGGCCGGCTTCGATGTGGAGATAGCCAAGATCATCGCAGGCGAACTCGGCATCGCCCCCGGAGACATCACCTGGGTCGAGACCCCGTCCAAGGTCCGGGAGGAGTATCTGGAGCAGGGCAAGGCCGACCTGATCACCGCGACCTACACGATCAACGACGAGCGCCGCAAGCGGGTGACCTTCGCCGGTCCTTACTACAACGCCGGCTCGACCCTGATGGTCAAGAGCGACAACAAGGACATCACCGGCCCGGAGTCGCTCAAGGATGCGAGCCTCAAGGTGTGTACGGCCACCGGGTCCGTCGACTCCGAGAACATCAAGCAGTACCTCAAGGACCCGGGCAAGCAACTGGTCCTGTTCGATGTCTACAGCAAGTGCGCCGACGCCCTGCGCACCGGCCAGGTCGACGCCGTCACCACCGACAGCGCCATCCTGCTCGGCTTCGTCTCGGCCTCCAAGGGCAAGTTCAAGACCGTCGGTGAGACCTTCTACGACCAACCCTTCGGCATCGGCATCAAGAAGGGCGACGTCGAGTTCTGCGAGTTCGTCAACGACGTGCTCACCGACGCGGAGAAGAACGGCAGCTACGCGAAAGCATGGAAGGACTCCGTCGGCGACGCGGCTCCGGAGGTCCCGCCCCTTCCCGACCTCGGCCCTTGCGAGTGACCCGCGCCTAGCTGTGCGATTCGGAGCAGACACATGAACGTGATCGTCGACAACGCGGGTCTCTTCTGGTCCGGTTGGCTGAAGACCATAGAAATCTGCATCTACGCGGCCGTCGGCTCGCTCGTACTCGGTATGGCCGTCGCCGTGGCCCGGGTCTCCCCGGTACCGCTGCTGCAACGCCTGGGCGCCCTGTGGGTCCAGTGCGTGCGCAACTGCCCCCTCACCGTCGTGCTGTTCTTCATGGCGTTCGGTCTGCCCGAAGTCGGCCTTCACGGCAGCTACTTCTGGTTCGGGGTGGCCGGGCTGATCTGCTACACGTCCGGCTTCATCTGCGAAGCCGTACGCAGCGGGATCAACGCGGTCCCGGCCGGTCAGGTCGAGGCGGCGCGCGCCATCGGCCTGCCGTTCGGCGCGGGCCTGCGGCTGGTGGTCATGCCGCAGGCCCTGCGATCGATGGTTCCGCCGCTGGGCAACGCCCTGATCGCCATGATCAAGAACTCGGCGATCGTCGGCGCCTTCGGCGTCGGCGGCGAACTCTTCAGCGTGGCCGACACTTTGACCTCGTCCCGGGGCCTTCCCGCACTGCCCACCCTCACCGGCGTCGTCGCCGGATACCTCCTGCTGATCCTGCCCTTCGGATTCCTGCTCAGCCGTTTGGAGCGCAAGGTGGCGATCGCCCGATGACCGCGACCCATGTCCTGTACGACGCCCCGGGTCCGCGCACCCGCCGGCGGATTCGCCGGGGCACCGCCGCCCTCCTGACGGCGCTGGCCGCCGTGCTGGCCCTCGTCGTCGCCAGGCTCTCCCGGCAGGGGCAGCTCGACGAGGCCAAATGGAGTCCCCTGGTCAACCCCTCCGACCCGCAGTTCGGACTGGTCTGGGACTTCCTCGGTGGCGGCCTGACGGCCACTCTGCAAGCGGCCGCCGTCTCCATCGTGCTGTCCCTCGCCCTGGGCAGCATGCTCGCCGTCACCCGGGTCACGGCCGCGGCGTGGTACCGCTGGGCGGTCGTGGGGTTCATCGAGCTCTTCCGCGGTGTCCCTGTGGTGCTGTCCGTCTTCTTCGCCGCCCGTGTGCTGCCGGAGATCGGCATCGACCTGCCGACCATGTGGTTCCTCGTCATAGGCCTGACGCTCTACAACTCGGTCGTCATCGCCGAGGTCATCCGCGCCGGCATCCAGGCCCTGCCCAAGGGGCAGGCGGAGGCCGCGTACGCCATCGGTCTCACCCGGGGCGCCACCCTGCGCCTGATCCTGCTCCCGCAGGCCTTCCGGATCACCCTCCCCGTGCTCATCGGGCAGTTGGTGGTCGTCCTGAAGGACACGTCGCTGGGCTTCATCATCAGCTACGAAGAGCTGCTGCGCCGGGGCCAGATCGCCGTCCAGACGCTGGAGAACCCGCTGCAGATGTTCTTCGTCATCGGGACCATCTTCATCCTGGTCAACTTCAGTCTCTCCAAGCTGGCCGAAGCCGTGCAGCGCCGGCTGTCGCGGCCCAGGCGCAGAAGCGATCCGCCCCCCGTGGCGGCCACCGCGACCGCTACCTGAGCCGGCGTGGGTTCCTGTGGGGGTGCGGTGAAGGAGCCGCGCCCCCACGGGAGGCCCGCGACGCCGGCCAACGGCTACCCCGGCCTCGCCCACACCGCCGGCTTGCTTTGGCTCGCCTCCCGGCCGAGGCCAGCGCGCTGACCCGGACCGGCATGGTGGTGGGCACGCCGGGGTTCATGTCCGCCGAGCAGCTGACCGGCAAGCCGGTCGGACCGGCCAGCGATGTCTTCTCGTTGGGGGCGGTGCTGGCTTTCACCGCCACCGGGGCCGGGCCGTTCGGGACGGGCTCGGCGCACGCCCTGAGTTTCCGTGTCGTGTATGAAGAGCCCGACCTGCATCAACTCCCGCCCGCCCTGCGGGCTGTGGTGGCCCGCTGCCTGGCCAAGCAGCCCGATCAGTGACCCACCGTGGCCGCGCTGCTGCACCAGCTGGCCTAGGCCATGAGCGACGAGCAGCCCGTCGCCCACACCCCCCACCCAGCCCGACTGGCTCCCTGAACCGGTCGCTGCGTCGGTGCACGCGCGCCGTCACCGCGCCTCGGCCTCAGGCTCCACCACTCGCATTGCCTGAGACGTCCGAGGCCTCGCCCACAGACCTCGTGCCGGCAGGACGCGGTGGCCCCTCAGCGCGCCCGGCATCGACCCGGCTGAGGGAGCGGAGCGGCTTCGTCCTCCCGCTGCTCGCCGAGCGGCTCCCGCTCCGGTCGTCCGCGAACCCCGTGGGACGCCCGACCGGGATCGCCCGCAGACGGGCCCTGCTCGGCCTCGGAGGCGCCACCGCCGCGGGACTCGGCTTTGCCGGCTGGAAGATCGGTGATGGCGGCTCCTCCACCAGAGAACCCGACTCGGACCCCACCCTCACTGCCCCGTCCGGCGAGCAGCGGTGGAGGTTCGCCACCGGCGGCAGCGTGTCGTCATCGACGGCCGTCGCCGACGGGGCGGTGTAGATCAATGTCTACGGAGACCTGTGCGCGGTGGACACCGCCACCGGAAAGCAGCGGTGGTCTCCCACCGGCAGCGGCGCAAACTTGTCGCGGGCTGTGGCCTGGACGAAGGCGGCGCGGGCGGGCTGGGTGGGGTGCTGCAGGTCCCCGGTGGCCTTCCACAGGCATTCGAGCACGTGTGCGAAGTCGGCGATGATGTCGATGTCCACGCCGCGTTCCGGCGGCTTGTTTTCCAGGCATTCCAGCTGGTGGTTGGCGCCGTCGACCAGCACGATCCAGCGGCGGCCGTGCGGCGGGTCGCGCTTTTCGGCCTGGTCGAACTGCATGGTGACCATGGCGGCGGTGGAGCGCTCCAGAGAGGCGTCGATCTGGCGGCGCGCGGTGGGCGGCCTGCTCCTGGCGCCGTCCGTAAACGTCCCTTTGCTTGAAAGCTTCATGGCTGCTGCGGCCGGAGCGCTCGTGCTACCCGCGTTCCAGACTTCGCCCTCTCCGTGACCGATACGGTGACAGATTCGCTTGCAGCTCGCTGTCCTTAGAGTCTGGCGTGGTCAGCGCACTCGCGCGCGCACCGCGGGAGACGACATGGCGACCGCGATCACCGAAACCGGAAGCCAGGACAGGACCCGCCGGGTCGGCACGCCTCCTGCGCACAGAATGCGTCGCCGTCTCAGGAGGAGCGCGACACGCGCGGGCGCCCGAAACCGTCGACCACAGCCGACTCACCGGAGGACCACATGGGCACGCCGCGAAGTAGCTCGCAGCCCGCAGGACACATTGCCGTCGAGGGCCACGCCGGGGTGCTTGTCGCTCGTATCGACGGAGGCCCGCATGCGTTGTTCGATCCCGAGATCTCCGAGCAGCTGAAAGAGTTGGTCGATCGTGCAGACCGCGATCCGGGCATCCGCGCGGTCGTCTTCACCGGTACGCATCCTGACCGCTTCTTGAGTCATTCTGATGTGCGCTGGCTGCAAAAAGGTGGCACTGGATTCCCGCCGATCAACACGCGCATGGCCAAGCTCGTAGCGCGCATGGCGAGACTCATCAACCGAGTACCGGTTGTCAGAACGCTCGCGGGGATGACCCGGCTCAAGACACTTCTGCAGCTCGACAGCTTCCATGCCACCTTCCTGAAGATGAATGCAAGCGGCACCATCTTCGTTGCGGCACTCAACGGTTCGGCACTTGCCGTCGGCGCGGAACTGGCATTTGCCTGTGATCTGCGCATCATGGCAGACGGGGAGCATGTCATCGGCCTGACAGAAGTCCTGCTCGCACTGACACCGGGTGGTGGCGGCTCTCAGCGACTGCCTCGTCTGATCGGTACTCAGCAGACGTTGGTCGCCGTTCTCGAAGGTAGGCCGTTCACGCCTGCGGAGGCTCTCTCGCTCGGCGCGGTCGACGAAGTGGTGCCACAGGAAAAGGTCCTCGCACGGTCGATCGAGCGCGCAGAGTATCTGAGCCTACGCTCGAAGAAATCTCTCGGAGCCATCAAGCGATCCATCTACTTCGGCAGCTCCCTGTCGCTCGAGGACGGCTTGCAGTTCGAGCACGCCGAGTTCCTGGTCAGAGATCAATCGAAGGAAGCTCAGGGGCGGATGCTTGACTACATCGCCACCACGGACGGCACTGGCGAGCTCCCTCTGATGAATCGTGAGACGTACGCGCGAGCACTCGCCGCCGGGCGACTCGGAGGTAGCCCGAGCGAGTAGATCGGGTCGATGTGGTGACCCCGTCTTGATCGGCGGTTCATCGCCTCGACGCCGTTGCTGAAGCCAGTGGCGGGACACATGCGGAACGGTGCGACGGGCCGAATAGCTGACGCGTGTCGGGGCGGCGATGACGGCGAAGCCGTACGAAATGTGGAGCGCCGCCGCCGTTGACAGCAGGTTGTCTCCAGTGGAGGTGACGGTGGAGATGTCGATGGAGACCACGGGGCGGCTGTTGAACGTCGCCGGTACCTGCCGACGACGGCATGCGTGTCAGTCCCGGCAGCTGTAGTTGTTGATCGTCCGCCCTGCACATCACGGGTGACCGAACTGGGGCGCCGCCGGATCCCTTCACCGTCTTCCGGGCGTGGAGCTGACGGTGTCTCCTCCACGCGGTGTGCTGCCCATAAGTGGGCGGTTCCCTTGCGGTGCCCGGGGGTTCCCGACGCCTTCGGCGGACAACTGGCGCCGGCGCTTCTCTTCTGGTGGGTGTCGTCAGGGCCCTCGCCCCAAGCGGCCGCTCCGTCCCGGGTAACGAACACCTGCAACGCCCGACGCGCCGAGGTCCGGCGCCGTGCCCGCGGGGACGTAAGTGCCAGGGTGTCGGACAGCTCCACCGGGGCCTCCCCAGTGACGGACTCCGGGGAGTCGCAGGTGAGCGCGGACCGATCAGCCCGGCCGAAGGTCCGTCGGTCAGCCCCGGAGCTGCCATGAGCATGGAGACCGGCCAGCCGCCAATGCCGCACCTTTTGAAGCGACACCCGGCCACCTCGATGATCCACCGCTCCCGGCTTGCACTTCCCCCAGGCAATTCTTGCTTTCACTGCCGAAGATCACTTGCCAACCACTCGTCTCGATGCTTAGAATTACGATCATAATTCGATGGGCTCTGGAGGCCGCAATGACTGCAACAACTCGGCCGGTGGCACTCGTGACAGGCGCGTCCACCGGTATTGGAAAGGCGGCCGCCCTCGCGCTCGCCGCAGCGGGTTTCGAGACGGTGGGAACGAGCCGGAAGACGTCGGGAGCCGACCGCCGTGACGGCGTGACGTTCCTCGCCCTCGACGTGGGCAGCGACGATTCGGTCGCTGCCGCGGTCGAGCAGGTGATCGGGCGGTTCGGGCGGATCGACGTTCTCGTCAACAACGCGGGCATCGGCTCCTCGGGCGCCGACGAGGAAAACTCTCTCGCGCAGGCCCAGCGCCTCTTCAACATCAACGTCTTCGGTGTGATGCGGATGACCAAGGCCGTTCTCCCGCACATGCGTGCCCAGGGAAGCGGGCGCGTCATCAACATCTCGTCCGTCCTCGGGTTCCTCCCCGCGCCCTACATGGCCAACTACTCGGCGTCCAAGCACGCACTCGAGGGGTACACCGAGTCCCTGGACCACGAGATCCGTGAATACGGGGTCCGGGCCCTTATCGTCCAGCCGGGCGGTACCAAATCCTCGTTCGAGGCGAACACCGTCGAGCCCGACATGCCCATGCAAATCTACGCGGAGCAGCGGCGCATCGCCGACAAGCTGGCGGTGGCGGTCAACGAGGAAGGCGACGACCCCGACGTCGTCGCGAAGGCGATCGTCGCGGCCGCCACCGACTCCAAGCCGAAGGTGCGGTACACCGCCGGCAAGAGCGCCCGGCTCCTCAGCGCGGCGCACCGTATCCTTCCCGCCGGGGTCTTCGACGGAGCGATCCGCAAGACCAACAAGCTCGCCGGCTGAGACCTGCAGACAGTGAACCACCCCGGTTCGGATGGAGACTCCGGACTGTTCCGAGTTGGCTGGAGTCGAGTTGTTTGGTTTCCGGCTACTGGTGGGGTGGGTGAGCATGCCCAGCGCGGAGTGTCTGCGCTGTCGGTTGTGGAAGATTTCCAGGTACTCGAAGAGTGCGGTGGACAGCTCGTCGGGTCCGCCACCGTCTGCGGTTGAGCAGTTCGACCTGGACCTGGGCCCAGAAGGACTCCGGGCAGCAGGCCGGAGGCCCTCGCGCGCTGGGTGAATGCCCAGGAGCCGAACTGCACTCCGTGGTCGGAGTGGATTATGGTGCCGCCCGGCTGCGGGGAGCGGTTGCCGATGGCCATGGCCAGGGCGTTGGTGGTCAGCGCCGCGGTGGGTGAGGCGTCGATCGACCAGCCCACCACGCGCCGCGAGAACGTGTCCACGACGACCGCGCAGTACACCTTGCCCTCAAAGGTGGGGTGCCCGGTGATGTCGGTGACCCATAGCTGGTCCCGGGCGTGACGGGTGAAGTTCCGCTCCACCAGGTCGGCAACCGACGGGGTCACGTGCTTGGAGCGGGGGCACCGGTTGCGGCGCCGCTTTCCTCATGCGGCAGCCCCGAGGTGTTGTGCATCGCCGAAGGCGAAGCGGAAGCCGATGCGGAAGGCGCCGGCATGGCGGATCGGGGACCAACGGCCTGCTCTCGCGCTGAGACGATCGTCCACAGAAGTGCTGCACAGAATGCTGCGCAGAAGTGTTGGCTTTGGCCGTCTAAGCTGCTGAAACACGCACTGCTTCTCAGGAAATCGGACACGGCTCGTGTTTTGGCGGGTCTGCACACACGGACAGGGGACGACGCATGGCGGCACCGCAGGACCGATGGAGCGCCTTGCTGGACTTGCTGACGCGCGACGGGCGGATCGAGGTCGAGGCCGCCGCGGAAGTACTGCACGTCTCCGCCGCCACGATCCGACGCGATCTGGATGAGCTGGCACGCCAGCAAATGGTCACCCGTACCCACGGCGGCGCCGTGATCAACGCCATCGCGTACGACCTACCGCTCCGCTACAAGGCCGCGCGCAACGCTCCGGAGAAGGAGCGGATCGCCAGCGCGGCGGCGGGCCTGGTGAAAGCGGGTGCCGTGGTGGGTCTGAACGGCGGCACCACGACCACCGCGGTCGCCCGGGCGCTGGCCATCAGGCCCGAGCTGAGCACGGAGGGCGCCGGGCCCTCGCTGACGGTCGTCACCAACGCGCTGAACATCGCCAACGAACTGGTCGTACGCCGACATGTGAAGCTCGTCGTCACCGGGGGAGTGGCCCGCCCGGCTTCGTACGAGCTCACCGGACCGCTTGCCACCGGGATGCTCGCGCAGATCACGCTCGACCATGCCTTCATCGGCGTTGACGCGATCGACGTCCGGCACGGGGCGACGGCCCAGGACGAGGGCGAGGCCGGCATAAATTGGGCCTTGGCCCGCCGTGCCGAACGGGTGATCGTGGTCGCGGACTCCTCCAAGCTGGGTCGGCGGGCCTTCGCCCGGATCTGCCCGGTGGAAGACATCCATGTGCTGGTGACCGACAAGGCGGCGGGCCCGGAGCTGACCGAGCCCTTCGCCGCTGCGGGTGTGGAGATCGTCCGGGCCTGAGTTCGTCCGGGCCTGAGCCCGCCCGGCCCTGAGTCCGCCAGTGCTGAGCCCGCCCAGTCCTGAGTCCGCCCGGGAAAGGGCGCAACGGATGGGCCCGGCAGGTCACTTGACGGTCACTTGATGCCCCCGGCCGTCAGACCGCTGATCAGATAGCGCTCCACGAAGACGAACAGGACGACGACCGGCACGATCGCGATCAGCGACGTGGCGAAGAGGTACTGCCACTGTTCCTGGTACGCCGTGACGAATCCGGGGATGGCCTTGGTCAGCGTCGTCCGGTCGCCGGACGAGGTGATGGTGAGGGCGACGACGTACTCGTTCCATGCCCCGATGAACGTGTAGACGAGCGCGGTCACCACTCCGGGCAGCGCCAGCGGCAGGGTGACCCTGACCATCGCGCCCAGCCGGCCGGCCCCGTCCATGTACGCCGCCTCCTCCAACTCCTTGGGGATGCTCGCGAAGTACGCGTTGAGGATCCAGATGCAGAACGGCAGGTTGAACGCCGCGTTGACCAGGATCAACCCCTCCGCGGTGTCGGTCAGATCGAGGCTGACCATCTCCCGGTAGATGCCCACCAGCAGTGCGGTAGGCGCGAACATCTGGGTGACCAGCACCAGCAGCAGGAAGGCGCCGCGCCCGCGGAACCGGTGGCGAGCGGTGTAGTACGCGGCGGGCAGCCCCACGGCGAGTGCGAGGAGCGTGGACATCCCGGCGACGTACAGCGAGAACAGGAGCGCGTCGGAGACCGGTGGATCCTTCAGCGACCACACGTCGGCGAAGTTGGACCACTCCCACTGCCGCGGCAGATAGGACGGCGGCGACTTCATCAGCTCCGGCGTCGGCTTCAGGGCAGTCAGCAGCATCTGCAAGTACGGCGCCAGGAATATCAGCGCCACCAGCCAGCCCACCGCAGTGAGTATGACGGTGCGCAGCCGGAGCGGACGCCGCCGCCGGGCCGTAGCGGATCGGGATGCTTCGGATTGGGACGCTTCGGATTGGACTGTGGTGGATCGGGCCGTGACGGCGGACATCAGCCGGTCTCCTCTCGCCTGCGGACGACGCGCAGATACACCAGCACGACCAGGAGGATCAGCGCGAAGTTCACGACGGCCATGGCCGCCGACTCGCCGACGGCCTGGTTGTCGAACGCGAGCTTGTACATATAGGTGGTGGTCGTGTCGGTGGCGAAGCCGGGACCGCCGCGGGTCATGGCCCAGATGACCGGGAAGGAGTTGAACACGTTGATGACGTTGATGACGGCTGCGACCAGCAGGGAGGGGCGCAGCAGCGGCAGTGTGACGGAGAGATAGGTGCGGGCCGGTCCCGCGCCGTCCAGGCGGGCCGCCTCGTACACCTCGGCGGGGATGGTCCCCAGACCGGAGAGGATGACGAACGCGGTGAACGGCAGGGAGACGAAGACCGCCACGGCCATCATCCAGGCGAACGCCTGGGCCGGGTGGGCCAGCCAGTTCACCGGTTTGTCGAGGATTCCCATGTCCATCAGTACGCGGTTGACGACGCCGTAGAAGTTGTTGAGCATCCAGCGCCACGTCAGCGCCGTCATCAGGACCGATGCGGCCCAGGGCACGATCAGCGCCCAGCGGACCATCCGGCGCCCGGGGAAACGGGAGTTGAGCAACTGCGCCAGTGCCAGCGAGACGGTGATGGTGACCGTGACCACGCCCACCACCCAGACCAGGGTGCGCAGCACCACGCCCGGCAGGTCAGGCTCGGCGAACAGCTCGGCGTAGTTGTCGCCACCCGCGAAGCCGCGGGTCAGTCCCGTGGAGCTGATGTCCATCAGGGACGTGCGGACCATCTCGACGACGGGCCAGATGACCACGGCCAGGATCAGCGCGAGCGCGGGGCCGAGCCACAGCAGAGGCTCAAGTGCCCGCAAGCGGCGGCCGTTCCCGGTGTGGTGGGAACCGCGCGCCGGTGCCGCCGGCGTCCGTTCCTCCCCAGCCCCAGCCCCAGCCCCGGCGGCGGTGCGCGTGGTGACGTCGTCCTGTACGGCCACCCCGTCAGCCGTCCTTCTCGGCGGTCTCCTGGATTTCGCCCAGGACCTTCTTGGGCTCGGCGCCCGACACGGCGGTGCCGATGCGCTGCTTCACGGCGCCCTCGACGGTCGCCCAGTTCGGGTTGTCGGTGGGTGCGAACCGCGCGCCCGACAGCGCGTCGACGAACGGCTTGTAGTAGGCGGAGTCCGAACTCAGCGCGTCACCGGCCGACTTGGTGACCGAAAGGAATCCCTCGGTGGACAGGAACTTTGAGGCGTTCTCCTTCTGGTAGAAGAAGTCGAGGAACTTGTTGACGGCTTCGCGGTTCTTGTCCTCGTCCTTCTTGAAGGCCACCAGGTAGTCCTGGACACCGAGCGTGTTGTGCGTCGTACCGTCCTTGCTCGGCAGCGGTGCGACGCCGTAGTTGAGGTTCTCGTCGACCGTGTCGATGAAGCCCTTGCGCATGAAGACGGCGCCGTTGAGCATGCCGATCTTCCCCTGGGCGAACTGGTTGAAGACGTCCTTGCGGTTGGTGGCCTCGGGGTTGGGCTGGGTCAGCCCGGCCTTCGTGAGCTTCCGCAGGTAGTCCAGCGTTTCGACGTTGGCCTGCTGGTCGACCGTCCACTTACCCGACTTGTCGGTCCAGCCGCCGCCGTTGTTCATCGCCCAGATGTAGAACTCGGCCTGGGCCTCCTCGGCGCCGAGCGGCAGGCCCAGCGGGATGTCGCCGGCCTTCTTTATCTTCTCGGCGGCGTCCTCCACCTCAGCCCAGCTGGACGGCGGCTCGGAGATCTTGGCCTTGTCGAAGATGTCCTTGTTGTAGAAGAACAGCCGCGCGCTGGAGATGAACGGCAGGCCGTACTGGACGCCTTCGTACTGCGCCTGATCGGCGAAGAGCGGCAGGAAGTCGTCGAGCACCTTCGGCGACACGATGTCCTTGGCCTGGTAGATCAGGTCGTCGCGGGCGAAGTCGGAGAACTTGTTGTAGTTGAGGACGTCGGGTTGCTGCCCGGTCTGGACGTACGTCTTGACCTTCGAATCCAGCTGCTCCCAGTCGACGACCTCCAACTCGACCTGGTAGCCGGGGTTTTCGGCCTCGAAGACCTTGATGAGGTTCGCCCAGTAGGGCTGGGTGTCGTCGTCGTACTTGGCGGCCACGAATCTGATCGTTCTTCCGTCGGAGCCGCCGTCGCCGGACGAACCTCCCTTGCCGCATCCACTGAGGACCAGGGTGAGGGCCACACCTGCTGCGATACCGATGAGGTGCCGTTTCACGGAGTACCACCTTCGCTGCAACCTAGTGATTGTTTGTGCTCGAAACTCGCTAACTTCAAGCAGTAATCACCATCATGCCCAACAGGTTGCGCATGATGTCAAGGCCTGCCTCTGGGTGCCGGCATGGGCCGATCGCCCTCCCGGGGCCCGGATCGGGCGGCTCGATGGTTCGGTGAGCCGACCGCTGTCGCTCCCGGGCGGCCTGCCGAGGGGTATCGCCCGAGTTGGCAGCCAGCCCTGGCCGCGGCGCACGCAAGTCCCGCCTCCGTGGCAGACCTGGGCAGAGGGGATGGAGTCCCCTGAATCGGGCGCGGTTCACGCAGAATTTACAGCCGTTTTCCCCGGGTCCGCCTCCTCCTCGAGCAGGGCGCGGACCCGGCAAGGCGACTGTCACCAGGGTCGACAGTGACCGGTGGTGCTACCGAGAAATCATGGAAGCGAATGTTGACAGCTGACGTTTCTAGCCAGAACATGAGCAGAAATGAGCATGATCTTGCCGTGCTGGTCCCGCGAAGCAACGCCCCGCCCCGCAGGAGGACGTGAGTGCGCACCCAACCGCTCAGACGGCGCAAAACTCGTAGTCTCGGAACGCTGTTGGCCGCCTCGCTGGCCCTGACGTTCATACCGCCCGTCACCGAACCCCTCACCACAAAGGCCCAGGCGGACACCGTCGACCGGCCGAAGGTGACCCAGAGCGCGGACGGCCTCACCATGTCCGTGCCGGGCACCAGGAACACCCCCGGCTACTCCGTCGACATCGCCACCGACGAACTCGCCCTCACCACCGAGCGCTCCGGAAAGACCGTGCTCGGCACCGTGGGCGGCGACACCGGAGGACTCCGCTTCCGCTCCGACGAGAAGTGGGAGCACGCCACCACGGTCACCGACTGGACGTGGCAGAGCGGCGTTCTCACCCTCACCACCGACACCACCCTTGACGGTGCCACCGTCAAGGCCAGGCTCACGCCCGAGGCCGACCGCTACCAGCTGGACTGGGACGTCGAAGGCGGCAGTCCCGACCAACTGGGCCTCGCCTACGACCTGTCGTCGGCCGGCCACTGGTACGGCCACGGCGAGGCGGAGACTCCGCAGGGCGGTCCCGGCGTCAACCAGCCCTGGCCGCTCGACGCCGGTGAGGTCGACCACGAGACCTTCGGCCCGGCGTCGTACAACATGATCGACCCGTTCTGGTACACCTCCAAGTCGACCGGCCTCTACGTCGACACCGGGGATGTCATGGACGTGGCGCTCAACAAGGGCAAGGACGGCCTCGGCACCTTCACCGTCGAGTCGCCCGACACCTACAAGGCCACCGTGTTCGTCGAGTCGACCCCGCTTGAGGTCTACCGCGACTACATCGGCATCGTCGGCAAGCCGACCAAGTCCGACGCCCCGTACGAGCAGTACGCCAAGCCGCTGTGGAATTCCTGGGCGCAGTTCTACACAAAGATCGACCAGGAGAAACTGCTCGACTACGCCACCGACCTCTACGACAACGGTCTGGACGGGCACACGATCCAGCTCGACGACAAGTGGGAGTCGAACTACGGCAATCTCACCTGGGATCCCAAGACCTTCCCCGATCCCAAGGGCCTCTCCAAGAAGATCCACGACATGGGGTTCGACTTCGGCATCTGGGTCACCCTGTGGATCAACCTGGACTCCGACAACTACCAGTACGCGGTCGACAACGGCTATCTGCTCATGGACGCCAAGGACACCAGTAAGCCGTGTGAAGTGACCTGGTGGAACGGCCAGGCCGGGATCATCGACCTGGCCAACCCCGACGCCAAGGCCTGGTACGAGGGCAACCTCAAGAAGCTGATGGACGCGTACGACATCGACGGGCTGAAGTTCGACACCCGCTTCTTCGACGAGAAGTGCGCGCCGCGCGAGGGCCACCAGGCCACGGACTACCAGAAGTTGGGTACGCAGCTCGCTGACGAATTCGACCTTCAGGGCGCAGGCATCCGGGTGCACTGGAACCAGACGGCCCACGAGGCGGGCTTCGTCACCCGTCAGGTCGACAAGGGCACCGGCTGGGACTCCCTGCGCGCCTCCGCCACCCAGAACCTGGCCATCTCCACCATCGGCTACCCGTTCGTCGAGTCCGACATGATCGGCGGCTCCGGCGGCCAGCCGGCCCCCTCGAAGGACGTACTGGTGCGGTGGGCGCAATCCGCCTCGCTGATGCCGCTGATGTACGCCTCGACCTCCCCGGTGGACACCAACGACACCACCACCGGGCAGAAGGTGGACTACGACCAGGAGACGGTCGACCTCTACCGAGAGGCGATCGAGACCCACGAGAAGCTCGCCCCGTACATCTGGGACCAGGTGCAGAGCACCTTGAAGACCGGTGATCCGATCATGCGGCCGCTGTTCTTCGACTTCCCCAAGGACGAAGCGAGTTACACGGTCACCGACGAGTGGATGCTCGGCCCGGCGGTGCTGGCCGCGCCCAAGCTGAGCACGGGCGCCACCCGCTCCGTCCATCTGCCGCCGGGCACGTGGTACGACGTGAACCAGGGCACCGTGATCCGTGGCCCCAAGACCCTGAAGGGGTACGCGGCGCCGCTCGGCGTCACCCCGGCCTTCGTCAACCTCAAGGCCAAGGGCGCCGCCAAGGCCGTCAAGGCACTCAAGCGCGACGACGCGCCGGCCGCCTCCGTCCTGATCACTCCGGACGCCCCGTCCACCGACGCCGGTAAGCCGTTCGAGGTGACCACCGAGGTGACCAACTGGAGCACCGGGACCCTCAAGAACGCCAAGGCGGCCCTGGACCTGCCCGACGGCTGGAGTGCCAAGCCGACCGGCCCGACCACCGCGAACTCCCTCAAGAACGGCGCCACACTCACCACCGCCTGGACGGTGACCCCGGCCGACGACGCCCGCTGGGCCAGCCACGACCTCACCGGCACCGCAACCTACAACGGCGGTGACGGTTCGCAGAAGGTGTCCGACACCGTGCGGGCGCAGGTGAAGGCCGCCCCGGGCAGTGTGCAGGAGCCGTACCTCACGGCCGATACGACCTCCGGGGGCGCCCAATACGCCCAGGGCGGCGACCAGTTCGCCATCTGGGCGGGCGGCCAGGACCTGTCCGGCTGGAAGGACGAGAAGGGTGTCATCTACCGCGACGACGCGGCGGGTGAAAAGGCCACCGTCCAGGCCCAGTTGGTCTCCCAGGACAGTGCCTCACCGGTCGGCAAGGCCGGCGTCGCCCTCGCCAACGACCTGACCGCGCCGGAAAAGGGCGGTTACGCGGTGCTGGTCATGACCGAGCAGTACGGCCTGGAGTTCATGACCGACAGCGACGGTGACGGGAAGCTCGACACCTGGGCGGGCGGTGGCTCCACCTACCACCCGGCGTATCTCAAGCTGACCCGGGACGGCGCCACCTACACCGCGTACGCGAGCAAGGACGGCGAGAACTGGTCCACCGTCGGCACCGCCGAGGTCGCATCGGCCTCGGGCAGCGGCGACGCGGGGATGGTGGCCAGCGCGGCCAACGCCAACCACCCCGGCGAGAACATCGAAGCCGTCTTCAGCGGCTTCTCCGTCACCTCCTGACACCACAGGCGCGCCATCGAACCCCATCGGCGCCATTGGCACCCCCCGTTTCCCGGCAGGCCTACCCACTCCCCTGGGGGCCTGCCGGGGACCTCCCCGCACAGCCGTGAGAGAGGGAACGCATCCCCATGGCACGTACGTCCTCAGTTGTCGCCGGCTTCGTCGCGGGTGTCGTCGTGGCCGCGAGCACCACCGCGATCGCCGTCACCGGTACGACGACCACCGGCTCCGACCCCAATTCCAAGGCCACCACCACCTGGCTGACCGTCAAGGTCGCCGACGCCATGGGAACCAGGGACACCATCACCTGGGTTCCCACCGGCTCCTTCGCCGGCTCCGCGGAGGAACGGGTTCCGCGCTACCCGATGACCGCCATCCAGGGCAAGGACACCAAGGAGCTCAAACTCTCCGCCGTGCGCAACGAGCAGGTCTCCGCGCAGCTGGCGATCGCCTCCGGCAAGAACCTCGACGACGTCAAGGCCGTGGTCGGCGACCTCACCGGGCCCGGCGGCGCGAAGCTGTCCGGCGCCGACACGGACGTCCGGTTCGTCAAGTACGTGCCCGTGCAGCGCTCCAAGAGCGAGGTCGACTGGTCCGCCACCATCGACCAGGTCAGCTCCGGCAAGGAGGTGTCCGGCGACCGCAACCCCGACGTGGTCGGCGACGCGCTCGAGGAGCGGTCCTCCGTGGACGTGCCCGCGTACGCGGCGCAGCCGCTGTGGTTCACCTTCCAGATCCCCGAGTCGGCCAAGCCCGGCACCTACACCGGCACGGTGAAGGTCAACGCCGACGGCCGCACCCAGACCACCTACCCGCTGACCATCGAGGTCGCGGACGCGAGCGTGCCCGACCCGAAGTACTACGACTTCTTCCTCGACGTATGGGCGCAGCCCGAGACGATGGCCAAGAACCACGGCGTCAAGCTCTGGTCCGACCAGCACTGGAAGCTGATCGAGAAGTACAACCGCGACCTGGCCTCGCGCGGCCAGAAGGTCATCAACACCACCATCGTCGACAACCCGTGGCACCACCAGTGGTCGCTCGGCACCCGGGAGTCGCAGACCGCCACGCCGTACACCAGCATGGTGGGCTGGACCTGGAACGGAAAGACGTTCGAGTTCGACTTCGCCCGCTGGGACAAGTACGTCCAGGCCGCCAGACGCGCCGGTCTCGGGCCCGACATCGGCGCCTTCTCCATGCTGGCGTTCCAGGACCAGGAGCACCTCACCTACACCGACACCCGCACCGGCAAGACCGTCTACGAGAACGTCGATCTCGGCGGGGACCGCTGGCGCGAGGCATGGGGAACGTTCCTGCCCGCCTTCGAGAAGCACCTGAAGGCGAAGGGCTGGCTGGAGGACACCTGGCTGTCCTTCGACGAGCGGCCCATCAGCACGATGACGGTCGTCAAGGACTTCGTCCACGAGGTGGCGCCGGTCTTCGACGACCGTATCTCCGTGGCCGGTTCGATCAGCACCGAAGGCGTCGCGTCCAACCTGTCCGTCGACTGGGGCGGCATCGACGCGATGACGAAGGAGAAGGTCGCGGAGCGGCGCAAGGCCGGCAAGACCACGACTTTCTACGTGTACGGCGCCCCGGCCCATCCCAACACGCTGTCGTACTCGCCCGCCGTCGAGTCGCGGATGCTGCCGTGGATCTCCGCCCAGCGGAACCTGGACGGTTTCCTGCGCTGGTCGTACAACAGCTGGACCAGCGACCCCTTCAAGCAGCCCGTACACATCTTCACGCAGGGCGACGAGTACCTGGTCTACCCGGGCAAGGACGGCCCGATGTCCAGCATCCGCTGGGAGCAGCTGAAGGAGGGCATCGAGGACTACGAACTCATCGCCCAGCTGCGGAAGAAGGACGGCGGCGCCGACAGCGACGCCCTGACCGAGGCCCTCACCACCGCGACCCGGAACCTGGACGGCCGGACGAAGGACGTGAGCGACATCGAGACCGCGCGGGCGGCCGTCGTGAAGGGGCTGACGTCATGAGGGGCAAGTGGAGATCACTACTGCTCGCCGGAGCTCTCTCTGTCATGCCCCTGACCAGCGCAGGGGCTGCCGCGGCACCGGTTCAGGCGGAGCCGAAGGCCCCGCACACCGTCACCTACGACCAGTACTCCGTGCGGGTCGACGGCAAACCCCTGTACATCTGGGGCGCCGAGTTCCACTACTTCCGGCTGCCCAGCCCGGATGCCTGGCGCGATGTCCTCCAGAAGATCAAGGCGGGCGGATTCAACGCGGTCTCGCTCTACTTCGACTGGGGCTACCACTCGGCCAAGCCGGGCAGTTACGACTTCACCGGCACCCGTGACGTGGAGCGGCTGCTCGACGAGGCCGAGCGCGCGGGCCTGTATGTGATCGCCCGCCCGGGCCCGTACATCAACGCGGAGGTCTCCGGCGGCGGCATGCCCGCCTGGCGCAAGACACAGGCCGGCGTGAACCGCACCTCCGAGCCGGAGTACCTGAAGGCGGCCCGGGAGTGGATGAGCCGGATCAACCCGATCATCGCGCGGCACCAACTCACGCGCGGCACAGGCAACGTGATCCTCTATCAGGTCGAGAACGAGTACCAGGGCGGTCGCGAGGACGCCGACTACATGCAGACCCTCATCGACTGGGCGAAGGAAGACGGCATCGACGTGCCGACCTTCGTCAACGACGGCGGCGCCAACCAGAACTGGGTCAGCGGCAAGGGCGCCCCGGACATCTACGGCTTCGACGCCTACCCGCAGGGCTTCGACTGCAAGGACCCCGACACCTGGAAGAACCTGCCCGACTACTCGTACGTCAACGAGTGGAAGCCCGAGTCCCCGCTGATCATCCCGGAGGCACAGGGCGGCGCCTTCGACCCCTGGGGCGGCACCGGATACCAGGACTGCGCGAAGCTCACCGGCACCGACTTCACCCGGGTGTTCAGCAAGATGAACATCGCCGCCGGGGTGAGCGGCCAGTCCTTCTACATGACGTACGGCGGCACCAACTGGGGCTGGCTCGCCGACCCCAACGCGGTCTACACGTCGTACGACTACGGGGCCCCGATCAACGAGTCCCGCCAACTGACGGACAAGTACCAGGAGTTCAAGCGCCTCGGATACATGGTCAACTCCGTCACCTCGCTGGCGCGGACCGACAAGGCCGAGGCGCCCGCTCCTTCCGATGAGGCCCTGCGCGTCGACCGGCGCGTCAACCCCGATGACGGCACCCAGTTCTTCACGGTCCGGCACGCCGACACCCGGGTGAAGGACAAGGACGAGACGACCCTGTCGCTGAAGGGTGCGGACGGCGACTACCCGCGCGTACCTCAGGAGGGCACGGTCACCGTCGACGGCCGCGACGCCAAGCTCCTCGTCGCGGGCTACGACTTGGCCGAGGACCAGCGACTCGTCTACTCCACCTCGGAGATCATGACGCACGCCCGGATCGGCGACCGGGACGTGGCGCTGCTGTACGGGCGCGACGGCGAGGCGGGCGAGACCGTACTGCGGTACGCCGAGCGGCCCGAGGTCACCGTCCTCGACGGCGATGTCACCACCACCTGGGACGCCGAACGCGGTGACCTGCGCCTGAACTACACGCACAAGGGCCTGGCCCGGGTGCTGGTGAACGGCATGGAACTGCTGATCGCCGACACCGCCGAGACCGCCCACTGGTGGCAGCAGGACACCGCCAAGGGCCCGGTCCTGGTACGCGGCCCGTCCCTCGTCCGTACGGCCGAACTGGCGGACGGCACCCTGAAGTTGACCGGCGACTCCACGAAAGCCGCCAAGATCGAGGTCATCGCGGACGCCAAGACGGTGACATGGAACGGCCGCAGGGTCGCCGTCACCCAGGCCCCGCGCCCGGTCGAGCTGCCCGCGCTGACGACGTGGAAGTACAAGGAGGAGGCACCGGAGTCCGCCCCGGGTTTCGACGACTCCTCCTGGACGACCGCCGACCGCCTCACCGCCAACAACCCGGAGCTCGCCGGGTCGCTGCCGGTCCTCGCGATGGACGAGTACGGCTACCACCACGGAAACGTCTGGTACCGCGGCCGGTTCAAGGCCACGGGACGGGCGACCGCGCTCGCGCTGAACGCCAACACCGGCCCGACCGGCCAGTACGCGGTCTGGCTCAACGGCCGCTACCTCGGCACTTCCGGCGACGGCGCGCACACCTTCGACATCCCGGCGGACACGTTGAAGGCCGGCGCAGACAGCACAGACAACGTCCTCTCCGTCCTCGTGGAGAACGCGGGCCACAACGAGGAATGGGGCCACGACTACTCCAAGGAGCCGCGCGGTCTGCTCGGCGCCGAGGTGGTCGGCGGGGCCTCCACCGTCACCTGGAAGATCCAGGGCAGCCGGGGCGGCGAGGACCCGGTCGACACCGCCCGGGGTCCGTACAACAACGGCGGGCTGTACGGGGAACGGGCCGGCTGGTCGCTGCCGGGGTATCCCGACGGCAGCTGGAAGAGCGCCCGCCTCTCGGAGCAGGCCGGGAAGACCGGCCCCGGCGTGCGCTGGTACCGCACGTCCGCCCGGCTCGACCTGCCGCAGGGCCAGGACAACGCGATCGCACTCGATCTCGCCGAAGCCGAAGGCGGCAGTACCGGCTACCGCGCCCAGATCTTCGTCAACGGCTGGCTCATCGGCCGCTACCTGCCGGACACGGGGCCGCAGACACGGTTCGTCATACCCAAGGGCATCCTGCGTGAGCAGGGCGGCAACACCATCGCGCTGGCCGTGTGGTCCACCGAGGCCGACGCCGGTCCCGGTTCCGCCAAGCTCGTCGACCTCGGCGCCACGGCGGGCGGGATCAAGGTCGGTACGGTGGCGGCGCCCTCGTACGACGCCGGGACCTACGCCATGCCGACGGCGGGCGCCCATGTCACCGTCGACGCGGAACCATTCCTGAGCACCGGTAGCGCCACCAAGGTCCCCGTCACACTCAGTGTGCCGAAGGACGCGCCGACCGCCCGGGACGTCGAGCTGGCGCTGAAGGTCCCCGACGGCTGGACCGCGACCACCGACGAACCCACCCGTTTCGCCCGGGTCCGGCCCGGCGACACCGTGACCGCGGCCTACACCGTGACTCCGCCCGGCGACCCGGTCCACTACGCCGTCCTGTCCGCGACGGCCAAGCTGACCCAGCCCGGCCGCCCAGGCACCGTCACCGGCGAACGGGCCGTGCAGGTGCCGCCGCCGGGACTGTCCGCCGACGCATATGTCAGCGACCTGACCCTGGTCAAGGCGGTCAACGGCTGGGGCCCGGTGGAGAAGGACGCCTCCAACGGGGAGTCCGCGGCGGGCGACGGGCGGACGCTCTCGGTCGGCGGCACCACCTACGACAAGGGCGTCGGCGTACACGCGAACAGCCAGATCCGGGTCTACCTCGGCGGCGGCTGCACCCGGTTCACCGCCACCGCCGGGGTGGACGACGAGGTCGGCGACGGCGGCAGCGTCTCCTTCCAGGTGATCGCCGACGGCCGCTCCCTCACCACAACCCCTGTGGTGCGCGGTTCCGAGGGCGGCACCGGCATCGACGTGGACCTGACCGGTGCCCGTTGGCTGGACCTGCTGGTCGACGGGGACGGCGATGTCTCCTCGGACCACGCCGACTGGGCCGACGCGAAGCTGACGTGCGGCGGTGGTGCCTGATGCCTACGGTGAGACGAACCGTCCGCAGCGGCTCGGCGGCGCTGATCCTGGCCGCCCCGCTGCTCGGTGCGACCCCCGCGACGGCCGGCCCACCCGGGCCGATCGCCGTCGCGACACCGGACTACGAACTGCGCGTCGCCACGGACCGGTTGGCCCTCACCACCGTACGGGCGGGCCGGACCGTGCTGGCCACGGCGCCCGGGGCGTTCCGGTTCCGGATCGGCGGCGACTGGCACCTGGTCCGGGAGGTCACCGGCAGCACCCGTGAGGGCAACACCCTGCGCGTCACCGCCGCCACCGACCTGCCGGGCGTCACCATCGCCCTGAAGATCACGCTGCGCTCGGACCGGTACGACGTCGACTGGTCCCTGTCCGGGGCCACCGCCGATGTACTCAGCACGGCGTACGACCTGAGCAGTGCCGGGCACTGGTACGGCCACGGCGAGAACAGCGACCAGACCGTCCAGCCGTGGCCGCTGGACTCCGGGCAACTGGTGGACACCGGGTTCAGTCCGGCGTCCTACCAGGTGGTTTCCCCCTTCTGGTACACCTCCGGCGCCACCGGGCTGCGGGTGAACACCGACGACCCGATGGACGTGCGGATCAACTCCGGTGGCAACGGCCTCGGCGAGTTCACCGTCACCGGGAACCGGCCCGCCGCCTCCACGGTCTTCGTCGAGGACACCCCCGCCGAGGTCTACCGCGACCACATCGCGCTGGTCGGCAAGCCCGAGCGCTCCGACACCTCCTACGAGCAGTACGCCACCCCGCTGTGGAACTCCTGGGCCCAGCTGTACGGCGAGCAGACCCAGGAGAACGTACTCGCCTGGGCCCGCGCGCTGGCCGGCGCCGGGCTCGGCGGGCACGCGCTTCAGGTCGAGGAGAGCGTCATCGCCGCCGACTTCGGCGAACGCTTCCCCGATCTCCCGGGCCTGTCCGAGGAACTGGGCCGCCTCGGCTTCGACCTCGGCATGTGGACGGGCCTGTACATGCCCGAGACCGCCGCCGACTTCTCCGAAGCCGTCGACAACGGATATCTGCTGAAGGACCCGTCCGACCCGACCAAACCGTGCCTGTTCACCTGGTGGAACGGCCGGCAGACCGGGCTGATCGACCTGGCGAACCCGGCCGCGCGGCAGTGGTACACCGACGATCTCAAGGCGCAGACAGGCGAGTCGGGGGTCGCCGGGTTCAAGTTCGACACCGCCTTCTTCGACGACCGGTGCGCCCCCTATCCGGGGGCCACCCGCGCCGACTACGTGAAGTACGGCACGGAGCTGGCCGACGAGTTCGACCAGCAGGGCGCGGGGTTGCGGGTCGCATGGAACGCCGCGCAGGACAAGGGCTTCGCCACCCGGACGGCCGACAAGCCGACCACGTTCTCGGGGCTGCGCGCGGCCGTCTCGGCCAACCTGGCGGTCTCGACGATCGGTTACCCGTTCGTCGAGACCGACATGATCGGCGGCTCGCTCGGTTACCCGCCGCCCACCAAGGAGGTCCTGGCCCGCTGGGCGCAGGCGGCGTCCCTGATGCCGCTGATGTACGCCTCGACCTCGCCCACCGGTGTACGGGACGCGACGACCGGCGAGTGGGTCGGCTACGACCGGGAGACGGTCGACCTCTACCGGGAGGCGATCGAGACCCACGAGAAGCTCGCCCCGTACATCTGGGACCAGGTGCAGAGCACGCTGAAGACCGGTGATCCGATCATGCGGCCGTTGTTCTTCGACTTCCCGAAGGACGAGGCGAGTTACACGGTCAGCGACGAGTGGATGCTCGGCCCGGCCGTGCTCGCCGCGCCCAAGCTCGACGAAGGCACCACCCGGGACGTCTTCCTGCCGTCCGGAACGTGGCGCGACGTCACCAACGGCCAGGTCGTCCGCGGTCCCGTGACGCTCAAGGGATACGCGGCCCCGCTCGGGGTGACCCCGGCGTTCGTGAACCTCAAGGCCAAGGGCGCCACCAAGGCGTACCAGGCGCTCGCGCACACCAGCGCGGAACGGTAGGGGCGGCACATGCATGGGATACGCGGCAGGCTGGCGGCTCTGCTCCTGGCAGTCTCGGCCGTCGTGGCGGGGACGGTGGCGCCTGCCCAGGCCGGTGGTCCGCAGGACGACCGGCGCGCCTGGACGGGGACCTGGGCGACGGCGGCCAGCGAGCACTTCGAGGTCTCCGGGATGTCCGAGGTGACGGTACGGATGCCGGTGCACACCAGCGTCGGCGGTTCGTCCGTACGCATCCGGCTGACCAACGCCTACGCCACCGACCCGGTGACGATCGGGCACGCGACCGTGGGCCTGCGCGACGGCGGTTCCGCCGTGGCGCGCCCGTACGACCTGCGGTTCGGCGGAAAGCGTGCGGTCACCATCCCGGCGGGTGGCCAGGCGGTCAGCGATCCGGTCGGCCTCGCCGTGCCGGCCCTGGCCGACCTGGTGGTCAGTCTCCATCTGCCCGGCCAGGTCACGCACATCACCGATCACTGGTGGGCGCAGCAGACCGTGTACTGGACGGACTACGGGGCGGGTGACCACGCGGGCGACACCGCCGGTGACGCCTTCACCTGGACCACCACCAGCTGGCCCTTCCTCAGCGGCGTCGATGTGACCGCGCCGAGGACCGGGTCGGTCGTGGCGCTCGGCGACTCGATCACCGACGGGTCCTTCTCGACGGCCGACACCAACCAGCGCTGGCCCGACCTGCTGTCCGCCCGCGTCAACGCCTGCCGGCCCGGCGCCGGGGTGCTCAACGCGGGCATCACCAGCAACCGGATCACCGCCGGTACCGCGACGAATCCCTCGGCCCTGGACCGTCTCGAACGGGACGTGCTCTCCCAGCCGGGGGCCAGGACCCTGATCCTCTTCGAGGGCATCAACGATCTCGGCGGGGCGAGTGCCGAGCAGATCATCGCCGGGATGACGGAGATCGCCGACCGGGCGCACCGGCGCGGGATGCGGGTCGTCGGCGCCACGATCACGCCGTACAAGGACTTCACCTGGGGCGGCTGGAGCGAGGAGACGGAGGCCCGGCGGCAGCAGGTCAACGCGTTCGTCCGGGATTCCGGCGGGGTCTTCGACGACTACGCCGACTTCGACAAGGCGGTACGGGACGCGGCGGACCCGCGGCGGCTCGGTGCGGCGTACGACTCCGGTGACCATCTGCACCCCAACGACGCCGGGATGAAGGCCTTCGCCGACTCCATCGACCTGACCGCGCTCGGCCTCGGCCGCGGCTGTTCCTGAGGAGAACCCGTGCTTGGACATGTTCGTGGACATCGACCTGGACACCTGCGTGGACGCCGAAGATGCGCAGCCCTGACCGCGACCGTGGTGGCCGTCCTGGCGGCCCTGCTCCCGGCGACTCCGGCCGAGGCCGAGGCCGAGCCGGGGGAGTGGACAGGGACTTGGGCGACCGCGCAGCACGCCTCGTACGACCCGGGCACCTCGGAGGTGACCGTCCGGATACCGGTGCGGGTGAGCGCCGGCGGGTCGAGCGTACGCATCCGCCTGACCAACGCCTTTACCACCGAGCCGGTGACGATCGGGCACGCGACCGTAGGCCGCGGTGACGGCGGCTCCGGCGTCGCGAAGCCGTACGAGCTGCGGTTCGGCGGCGAGGACGAGGTGACGATCGCCGCCGGAGAGCAGGCGGTGAGCGATGCCGTCCGGATTCCCGTGCCGGCCCGCAGCGACCTCGTCGTCAGCCTGTACTTCCCCGGCCGGCTCACCCACATCAGCCAGCACTGGATGGGTCTCCAGACCGTCTACTGGACGCCCGACGGCGGCGGCGACCACGCCTCGGACGCCGATGGGGCGGCCTTCACCAGGACCGATTCCACTTTCCCGTTCCTGACCGGAGTCGACGTACAGGGCGGTGACACGGCCGGCGCCGTGGTGGCGCTCGGCGACTCCATCACCGACGGCGCGTCCTCCACGGCGAACGCCAACCGGCGCTGGCCCGACTACCTGGCGGGGCGGCTGTCGGCCTGCTCGTCCACCGCCGGAGTGCTGAACGAGGGCATCAGCGGCAACCGGATCACGGCCGGTGTCGACGGCAACCCGTCGGCGCTGGACCGGCTGGAACGCGATGTGCTGTCGCAGCCGGGCGCCCGGACCGTGGTCCTCTTCGAGGGCGTCAACGACCTCAGCTGGGGCGGTGCCACCGGCGACCAGGTGATCGACGGCATGAAGGAGATCGCGCGCCGCGCTCACGAACGCGGACTGCGCGTGATCGGCGCGACGGTCGTCCCGTACCGCGGCTGGGGCGACTGGTGGACCGAGGCCAAGGAGGCCGACCGGCAGAAGGTCAACGCATTCGTACGCGACGGCGGCGTCTTCGACGACTACGCCGACTTCGACAAGGCCGTACGGGACCCGGACGACCCCACCCGCTACGCCGCCGCGTTCGACTCCGGTGACCATCTGCACCCCAACGACACCGGCATGAAGGCGTTCGCCGACGCCGTCGACCTCACCACCCTGGGGGCGGCCCGGGACTGCCCGTCGGCCCGCGTCCGGCTCACCCCGTACCGGCCGACCCTGCAAGCCGGCGGCGACGGCACGGAAATCACCTCGACCGTCACCAACACCGGCCCCGCGAAGGTCACCCAGGTCAGCACGCGCCTCGATCTCCCCGACGGCTGGTCCGCCGAACCCGCCGGCAGCACGCGGACACGCTCCCTCGCCCCGGGCGACAGCGCCACCGTCACCTGGACGGTGACCCCCGCCGCCGACGCGGCCTGGGGCACCCACGAGATCGGCGTACGCACCTCCTTCGTCCAGGACGGCCGCACCCGGCACGACTCCGACAGCGTGGACGCCACGGTGGCCCCCGCTCCGTCCGAGGTGCGGGCGCCGTATCTGACGACCGCCACCACCACCGAGAAGGCCCAATACGCCCAGAACGGCGACCAGTTCGCCATCTGGGCGGGCGGCCAGGACCTCTCCGGCTGGAAGGACGAGAAGGCGGCGGTCTACCTCGCCGACGCCGCGCCGCCGTCCGGCACTGTGACCGCCCGGGTCGTCGGTCAGACCGGCAGCGGCCCCTCCGCCAAGGCGGGCATCGCCGTCGCCAACGACCTCACCGCGCCGGAGGCGGGCGGCTACGCGGTGCTCACCATGTCCGCGCGGTTCGGCCTGGAGTTCCTGACCGACAGTGACGGCGACGGAAAGCTCGACACCTGGGCCGGCGGCGGCAGTTCGTACCACCCGGCCTGGCTGAAGCTCGTCCGCGACGGCTCCGCCTACACGGCGTACGCCAGTTCCGACGGCGCCGCCTGGCAGCAGGTCGGCACCGCCACCGTGCCGTCCGCGAGCGGCACCGGCGACGCCGGGCTGGTCGCGAGCGCCGTCAACCTCAACTACCCCGACCAGATCACGACAGCGCTCTTCGACTCCTTCTCCACGCACGAGTGAAAGGCACATTCATGGCAGTCGACCGCAGACACTTCATGACCACCGCGGCCGCCCTCGGCGGCGCGGTGCTGCTCGCCCCGCCCGGCACCGCCCAGGCGCTCGCACAGGGCGCTGTGTCCGGCACCCCGGGCATCCCCGACTACCAGCCCACCAAGGCATCCCTCGACACCCACCCGGTGCCGCGCTGGTACAAGGACGCCAAGTTCGGCATCTTCGTCCACTGGGGCATCTACTCGGTGATCGCCGGCGCGACGCCGAGAAGCGCCTCCGAGTGGTACCTCTGGTACCAGAGCACCAAGGACACCGCCGAGTGGAAGTACCACCGCGACACCTACGGCGAAGATGTCACCTACGACGACCTCATCCCGCAGTTCAAGGCCGAGAAGTACGACCCCGACGCCTGGGTGAAGCTGTTCGAGCAGGCGGGCGCCGAGTACTTCGCACTGACCAGCAAGCACCACGACGGATTCGCCCTCTACCCCAGCAAGGTGACGGACCGTCACTCCGTGGCGTACGGCCCGAAGCGCGACCTCGTCGGTGAGCTGATGACCGCGGCCCGCAAACGCGGCACCGTGCGCCCGGGCCTGTACTACTCGCTCGGCGAGTACTTCAACCCGGCGATCGGCCGGCCGATGCGCAACTTCTACACCGACAAGGAAATCCCCATGACCGGCTACAAGCCGGTCGAGGACTACATAGGCGACTACGAGCTCAAGCAGCTCTACGAGATCATCGACCGCTACGACCCGGAGCTGCTGTGGGCGGACGGACAGTGGTTCCGGCCCACCGGCGAACCGCCGTGGCGCAGCGAAGAACCCATGGCCCACTACTACAACCAGGCCAAGAACCGTAAGTACCCCAAGGGCGTGGTGATCAACGACCGGTTCGACACCCACTTCGACTTCGCGACGTACGAGCAGCGCACCAACCCCACGATGGATCCGCAGAAGTGGGAGTGCTGCATGACCATGGGCTACTCCTGGGGCTACAACAAGCACGAGCCGGACGAGGACTACAAGACCTCCGAGTTCCTGATCCAGCTGCTCGCCGACGTGGTCAGCAAGAACGGCAACCTGCTGCTCAACATCGGCCCCAGGCCGGACGGCACGATCCCCGAGATCATGCAGGAGCGGCTGCGGGACATAGGCGCCTGGCTGAAGGTCAACGGCCCGGCGATCTACGGGTCGACGCCCTGGGTGCGGGCGGAGGAGGAGGGCGGCTCGCTCGGCATCCGCTACACCGTCTCCCCGGGCAAGTTCAACATCATCGTGCTGGGCGCGCCCAGCGGCACCCTCTCGGTTCCTGGCGACATCCCCATCAGCGCCACCTCCCGGATCCGGCTGCTCGGCACGAGCGGCAGTCTGAGGTGGACCCGCGGTGACGGAAAGATCAACATCACCGTTCCGTCCTCCCTGCCCAGCGACATCGCCAACGTCTTCACCGTCGACTGGGCCCGGTGACCGGCATGGGAATCAGTAACGGTACGCAGTTCGACACCCTGGGGCCCACGCTCACCGTCACCACGGAACCCGCCGAGCCGGCCGGTGGTGACACGGTCACCGCCACCGCGGTCCTCACCAACGACTGCCCCTTCCCGCTCCGCAACGCCGTGCTCCACCTGATCGACCCCGGCGCCACCACGGCGGCGAAGACCATCCCGCTCGGCGACCTGCGGCGCGGCGCGAAGACGACCCGGCGCTGGGAGACGGCGATGCCGGCCGACGTGGCCGGGAACGTGGCGTTCACCGCGCACGTGGTCTTCGACGTCGACGGGCGCAGCAGCGACTGCGCGCGGTCCGCGAAGACGTTCACCGTGCCCTACGAGCCCAATGAGGTGCGGGACCCTTACCGGACGTTCGCCACCACCGACGACGCCGAGTTCGGCCAGTACGGCAGCCAATTGGTGATCTGGGCGGGCGGCCGCGACTTCTCCGGCGGCACCGACGAGAAGGGCGGCATCCTCCTTCCCGGCTCCGCCGCCGAGTCGAGCGTGGTGCAGGTCAAGACGGTCAGCCTCACCGGCAGCGACAACCCCACCGCCAAGTACGGCATCGCCGTCGCCAACGACCTCACCGCCCCGGAGAAGGGCGGCTACGCCGTACTCACCATGTCGAAGTCGTTCGGCCTGGAGTTCATGACCGACAGCGACGGAAACGGGCGGCTCGACACCTGGGCCGGCGGCGGCGGCTCCACCCACCCCGCCTGGCTGCGCCTGGTCCGCGACGGCACCACGTACACCGCGTACTCCAGCGTCAACAACGGCCTTTCCTGGACCGAGATCGCGAGCGTGAACGTCCCCTCGGCGAGCGGCGCCATGGACGCCGGCGTCGTCGCCAGCGCGGTCAACGTCAACTACCCCGGCACGACCGTCCAGGCGGTCTTCGACCACTTCACGGTGGAGGAAGCATGAGCCCCTACCGCTCCGAGGAGGACTTCCTCACCCCGCCCGTCTCGATCACCGTCGAGCCGTCCGTCCCTGAGCCCGGGCAGGCGCTGACACTGACGGCCGAGCTCACCAACACCGCGCGGATCGCGCTGCGCGGCACGGTGCTGTACCTCTCCGTGGACGGTTCCGGCCAGGCGCCTTTCGTCCTCGGCAAGGTGGCGCCCGGCAAGTCGGTGATCCGTACCTGGAAGACGCGGCTCTCCGACGACGCCGAGGGTGTGGTCCCGCTCATCGCGCACGCGCTCTTCGACGTGCACGAGGACGGGTCCGACTGCGCTCGCGCCACTTCGCGGCTGCGACTGCCGTACAGGTCGTTGGCCAGTGCCTTCGACAACGCCGGCATCTCCTCCGACGACGCCACCACCACCGCCGACATCGACGGCTCGCGTTCCAGCCTGTCCGCCGAGGCGCTGGCATCGGTCGGACTGACTCCCGGGGCCTCGGTCACCTACGGCGGGACGGCCTTCACCTGGCCGGACACCGAGCCCGGGGCCAAGGACAACGTGGTGTCCTCCGGGCAGACCGTACGGCTGGCCGGCTCCGGCTCGCGGCTGGCCTTCCTCGGCACCTGCACCTGGGGCGACGGCAAGGGTCCCGGGAAGGTCGTCTACGCGGACGGTACGGAGCAGGCCTTCTCCGTCGAGGTCCCCGACTGGTACTGGGCGAACCCCGCGGCCGCGGTGGTCCTGCCGTACCGCAACACCCCCTCGGGCCAGGACAGGAACCCGATCAGCCTCTACACCTTCGGCGTCGAGCTGGAGGACAAGGAACTGCACTCCGTCGTGCTGCCGAAGGTCAGCGACGGCCTGGCGAGCGGTGGCCCCGCGCTGCACATCTTCGCGATGACCGTCGCCTGACCGAGAAGTTTTGAGAGGACATCCATGACAGGCAATCAACACCTCAGCCGCAGACGCCTGCTGACCGGGGCGGCCGCGTTCGGCTCAGTGGTGCTGCTGACGCCGCCGCCAGGTGCCCACGCCGCACCAGCGGCCGCGGACGCGAAGCCGTTCAACACGACCCCCGCGTCGGTCGCGGTACGACGGCTGCTGCCCGACCACCACCGGCAGGTGACGCTGCGCGCGCCGGCCGCCGGCAGCGCCGACCGGTTCAAGGTCACCGGCCGGGCCGGGGCGATCACCGTGGAGGGCACCAGCCCGGCGGTGCTGCTCACCGGCCTCAACACCTATCTCGCGCGGGTGGCGAAGGCCGACATCTCCTGGAACGGCGACCAGCTGAACCTCCCCAGGCTGCTGCCCGCCCCCGACGGGGAGATCGCCGGATCGGCCAATGTGCCGCACCGGTTCGCCCTCAATGACACCAACGACGGCTACACCGGCCCCTACCGGGACTGGGACGCGTGGGAGCGCGAGCTGGACGTGCTCGCGCTGCACGGCATCAACAGGGTGCTGGTCTACACCGGCGGCGACGCCGTCTACTACGACACCTTCCGGCAGTTCGGCTACTCGGACACCGAGATGCGGGCGTGGATTCCGGCACCGGCCCATCAGCCGTGGTGGCTGCTGCAGAACATGTCGGGGTTCGGCGGTCCGGTGTCCCGGCAGCTCATCGAGCGCCGGGCCGACCTCGCGAGGAAGATCGCCGACCGGGTGCGGGACCTGGGCATGACCCCGGTCCTGCCCGGCTACTTCGGTACGGTGCCGGACGAGTTCGTCGCCAAGCACGGCGGGGACGCGGCCGTGGTCCCCCAGGGCGACTGGGGCGCCTTCAAGCGACCCGACTGGCTCGACCCGCGCACGACGGCCTTCGACGAGGTGTCCGCCGCCTTCTACCGGGCCCAGTCGGAGCGGTTCGGCGACAGCACGATGTACAAGATGGACCTGCTGCACGAGGGCGGCAACCCCGGTGACGTCCCGGTGGACGAGGCCGCGGCAGCCGTCGAAGGGGCGCTCCAGAAAGCCCACCCGGGCGCGATCTGGGCCATCCTGGGCTGGCAGTCCAACCCGTCCAAGGCGCTGCTCGACGGGGTCGACAAGTCCCGGATGCTGATCGTGGACGGCCTGTCCGACCGCTACACCACCGTCACGGACCGGGAGAGCGACTGGGGCGGCACCCCGTACGCCTTCGGCAGCATCTGGAACTTCGGCGGCCACACCCCGATGGGCGCCAACGCCCCGGACTGGGTGGAGCAGTACCCCAAGTGGCGTGACAAGGAAGGCAGCGCGCTCGCCGGGATCGCGGCGATGCCGGAGGCCGCCGACAACAACGCGCCCGCGCTCGCGCTCCTCACCGACCTGGCGTGGACACCCGGCACCATCGACCTCGACGACTGGTTCGCCGCGTACGCCGTGTCCCGGTACGGAGGCGAGGACCCGCACGCCGTCGCCGCCTGGAAGACGATCCGCGACACCGCGTTCAACATGACCCGCAAGGACGCGTGGAGCGAGGCGCCCGACGGCCTGTTCGGCGCCCGGCCGAGCCTGGGCGCCAACAAGGCCGCCGCCTGGGGCCCGGAGGCCGACCGCTACGACACCACGGTCTTCGACGCGGCCCTCACCGAACTGCTCCAGGTCGCGCCGCGGCTGCGCGACAGCTCCGCCTACGCCTACGACCTGGCCGACGTGACCCGTCAGGTGCTGTCCAACCGCAGCCGCGTGCTGCTGCCGCGCATCAAGGGGGCGTACGAGGCCGGTGACCGCGCCGGCTTCGACCGGCTCACCAAGACGTGGCTCAACTGGATGAAGCTGATGGACAAGGTGCTGGCCACCTCCCCGCAGCACCTCCTCGGACGGTGGCTGGCGGACGCTCGGGCATGGGGCGCCACCAGGGCCGAGAAGGACCAGCTGGAGTACGACGCCCGGTCGATCATCACCACCTGGGGTGGTCGGGAGAGCAGCGAAGAAGGGCTGCACGACTACGCGAACCGGGAATGGGCGGGTCTGGTCGGCGGCCTGTACCTCACGCGCTGGAAGACGTACTTCGCCGACCTGTCCGCCGCGCTCGCGGACGGCCGGGAGCCCACCGAGATCGACTGGTTCGCGCTGGAGGACCGCTGGGCCCACCAGCACGACAGCTACCCGGTGAAGACGTCGGGCGACATCCACAAGCTGGCCCGGCAGGTACGGGACATCCTCGTCGCCGATCCCGACCAGGTGACGCTGACCGCGTCCGCCGACCGGGGCGCGGTGGCGGAGGGCCGCCCCGTCACGGTCACCGTGGCGTTCACCAACCGCAACGGCTTCGGACCGGCGACGGACGTGACGCTGTCCCTCGACGCACCGGAGGGCATGACCGCCGAGCCGGCCGGGACGACCACCAAGGCGTCGGTCGCCCCGGGCGAGACCTTCTCGGCGACGTTCACGGTCACCCTCACCCAGGCCACCGGCGCGCTGATCTCCCGGGTCCCGGTGAGCGCGTCCTACCGGACCGGCGGCACGCGCGGCTCGGCGTTGGCGGGCGTCCGCCTGATGGCGGGCACCGGGGTGGGCGACCCCTACCGGAGCGCCTCCTTCAACGACGCGGTCTTCGGCCAGTCCGGGGACGCGATCGCCATCGAGGGTGCGGGCGCCGACCTGTGGGGCGGTACCAACGAGTTCGGCACGGTCTACCAGGCCGCCGCCTTCGGGGCATCCTCGACCGCCACGGTCCAGGTCACCTCGCAGGACACCACCGGAGGCTGGGCCCGCGCCGGGCTGATCGTCCGCAACGACCTCTCAGAGAACGGCAACGGCTCGGCCGGGTACGTCAATCTGGCGGTGACTCCGTCCAACGGCTGCGCGCTGTCCTGGGACTCCGACGGCAACGGCCGGTTCGACGCCATCGAACTGGCCGGTTCCCTGGCCGCCCCGGTGTATCTGCGGCTGACGCGCTCCGGCGGCACGTACACCGGCGAATGCAGCCGTGACGGCGTCTCCTGGACCAAGGTCGGCACCGCCACACCGGGCGGCGTCGCCGACACCCAGGACATCGGCGTCTTCATGACGGCCGCCAACGGCTGGACCGGCACCCGCGGGATCGCCGGCTTCGAGGACTTCTCCGTCGACTGAGCGGCCGAGCCGGGCCTGGCCGGGGCCGCATCACGCGTCTCCGGCCCGGCCGTCGCCGGATGTGCCGGGGCGCCGGCGCTCAGACGTGTCGCGGGATCCGCGAGAGGTGTGCGTCCGCCGGCCTCTGGGCTCCGAACCGCGGCCCGTCACCCCGTGACCCCGGCATGGGCCAGGCAGCGGGCCAGGTCCGAGCGTGAACGGACGCCCAGCTTGCGGTAGACGCGGGTGAGATGCGCCTCGATCGTCTTGCGGGACAGGAACAGCGACGCGGCGGCCTCCACGTTGCTGAGTCCCTCGCCGATGGCGCGCGCCACCTGGAGCTCCTGCGGCGTGAGCAGGGCCACCGGTGGCGGTTCGGTCCCGTGGATTGCGGTGCGGTGCCCGGTTGCCGCGACCTCCGCCTCGGCTCGGACCGTCCACGGAACCGCGCCAAGCGCGGTGAACGTCCGCTGTGCGAGCAGCAGCGGTTCCCGTGCCGCGGACGGCCGCCGGAACCGGCGCAGCACCTCTCCTCCGACGAGCCGCGTCCGAGCGCACTCGAAGGCCATCTCCTTGCCGGCATGGACGCGTTCCGCGACGGCGAGCCAGTCGGCGGCCTCCTCGGCGGACCGCGCGAGCATCACCCGGCAGCGGGCGTGCGCGGCCGCCGGCCACGCGAGACCGGTCGCCGTGTCGCGCTCCCGCAGCCAGTCCGCGACGGCGACGGCCCCCTCCCTCGCCCCCGTACGCAGACTGGCCTCGGCGAGGTCCGCCACCCACGGCATGAGGGAGGGATTGACCAGCCCCATCTCGTCCGCCAGGGCGAACGCCGCCTCCAGATGCGTACGCGCCGTTTCCGGATCACCGGCGGCGAATGCGCACGTACCGAGGGCACCGCGTGCGAACAGGGCCAGCCCGCGCAGCCGACCACCGCACCAGCGCTCGTACCGCGCCACGCGCTCCAGGCAGTCCGCGAAGTCGCCGCGCAGGGCATCCAGCCGCGCGAGCTGGACCAGCGCGTGACCCGTCATCGCCAGATGCCCGAACTCCTCCGCCCAGCGCAGCGCCTCGGTGGCGTCCGCGCGGGCCATCGGCCAGCGTGACCACATCTCCACCTCGCACCGCGCCAGCAGCGCGTACGGCAGGAGCGCCGGGGAGTTGTCGCGCCGCATCCCCTCGATCACCGTGTCCAGTACACGGCGGGCGGGGTCCCCGTCGCCGGTCCAGGACAGGCCCTGCGCGATCTCCATCGTCACCTGACGTTCCTCGGGGCCGGGTCGGCCGCGCGTCTCCTCCAGCAGCGCGAGCAGGGCGGTACGGCCTTCGCTCACGTCGCCGCCCAGAGTCTGTGCCCGGGCGCGCATGACGGCGGCGTGCCGACGCTGGGCGCCGCGCGTGCCCTCCGCCAACTCCTCGCAGCGGGCCGCGATGTCGCACGCGCCGCGCATCCGCCCGTCCATCGTCGCGGGCATCACCGCGGCCCCGTACAGCTGACAGGCGCGTGAGCGGTCCACCGACTCCACCGTGCGGGCGGCGCCGACCAGCAGCTGGTGCGCGCGGCGCGGATCTCCGAGCCAGGTGCAGGCCCGGCCGCGCAGCAACTCGATGTCCGCGGTGAGCAACGGGTCCCGGCTGTGCGACAGCGCCTGTTCGCACCACTCGGCGGCGTCGCGCGTCGTACCGCCGTAGAAGGCGTCGTGTGCGGCTTCGAACAGTCGGCGAGCCGCGTCCGCGGGGTCCGGCGACAGCTCGGCGGCACGGCGCCAGGCGGGCGCGGCAGCCGCCAACGCCCCGCGCTGCCGCGCCTGCCGGGCGTCGGACACCAGGCGAGCGGCGACCGACTCGTCCGGACCAGGGGCGGCCGCGGCCAGGTACCAGGTCTGCAGTTCCCCCGAGCTCAGAGCGGCCAGTCTCCGGTACACCTCCAGCCGCCGGACCGTGGCGCACTGTGCCAGCACCACCGGCCGCAGCACGGGATGCCGCAGCTCGCACGCGCCGTCCCGCATCCGCACCAGCCCGGCGGCCTCGGCCGCGTCCAGATCGGCGGTCGTGAGTCCGTCCGATGCCAACGCCCGTTGCAGCAGGGGCCATTGCGGGGTTCGACTGGCGGCGACATACACCAGCGCCTCTCGACTGCGCGGGGGCAGTATGCGCAGCTGTCCGCGCCACGCGCGCTCCACCAGCGGCCCGGGTGCCTCCCACGAGTCGTCCCACGGCTCGGCACCACACGCACGGTTCCGGGCGAGCGCCGCCGCGTACTCCACCAGGACCAAAGGGTTGCCGTGCGCCAGCCGTACGATCCGGCCCGCCGCCGGATCCGCCCGGTCGAGCGACTGCCGCCGTAACAGCGTCCAGCACTCGTCCTCCGTCAGCGGCCCCAGCGCGGCGTGCGGCACGCTCTCCTGGATCCCGTCCTCCACCTGCCCACTGCGCGCGGCCATGACCAGGGCCACTCGCTCCGTGGCCAGCCGCCGGGCCACGAACTGCAAGACCTGGCGAGACGAAGGATCGGCCCAGTGCAGGTCGTCGACGAGGACCAGCAGCGGCCGCGCCTCCCCGGCCGCGGCCAGCACGCCGAGCGCGCCCGCGCACACCGCGTACGGGTTCGGCTCGGCCACATCCGCGAGCGCCAGACAGCCCTCCACGGCTCGGCGCTGGGCCGACGGCAGCTCGCCGAAGTGGCGGCGGAGCGGCAGCAGCACGTCAGCGAGCACCGCGTACGGCAGTACGGCTTCCGACTCCACTCCGCAGGCCCACAGCACCTGGGCGCCTTCGTGGCGGGCTGCCGCGTGGCGCAGCATCATGCTCTTGCCGATTCCTGGTTCACCGCTCAGCAGCAGAGCGCCGCCCCGCTCGGGCAGGGCGTCCACCAGGCCGTTCACCAGGTCTCGTTCGGCTTGCCGGCCGACGAGGGCGACGGGACGAGGGAGGGACGTCGCCTCGTCGGGTAACGCAGGAACCACGCAGTACGGTCCGGGTGTCGCGGCGAGCACTGGTCCGTTCACATCCAACGGTCCGTGCGTCGAGGCGAGCGCCGGTCCGTTCACACCCAAGTCGCCGCCCGGTACGCGGACCGGGTCGCGTGCCGCTCCGCCCGTCGGCACGCCTGTCATCGCTGTTTCTTCCATGACGCCCCCGTACAACTGCCGCTCCCCTGCGGCCGTACCTCATGCCACCAGGGTGCGCCCGGGAGGGTGATCGGCGTGGGTGGTGTCGGGGAGTTTTACCGACAGACCGGGCAGGGGCCGACACGTCGGACAGTGAAGCCGCGACGCCGGACAGTGAAGCCGCGACGCGGTCGCACGGTCTCCCGTGGCACAGGGGAGGGGCCGGCAGGCCGGAGACGGCCGAGGTCACCGACCGTGGCAGAGCGCACTCCTGCCGTACGGGGGTCCGCATGACCGACGCCCCGCGGAGATCGGGTCACTCCGCGTCTCCGGGCAATGAGGCTACGGCGGCCTCCGTACGGCGCGGTCGCGCCGGTGAGCCCTGGCGCGTAGGCCCTGCCATGTGCATCCGGCGCCGGTCACACGGCGGATGGCGTAGGCGTTCTCGTGGAACGCGCTGCCGGAGAACGCGGGAGCGCGTGTTCGGGCGGAGGTAGGGAGTTCCCCGATGCCGTGGTGTGACCGTTCGGGAATGCTCGCCTGTTCCGAGACGGGAAAGGGGCACGGGATGGCTGAGCAGGGACAGTTCCCGCGGGTGATCACGAATCTCGCGCACGGCGGTCATGCGATTCTCGACAGTGCGGGCCAAGGCGAGGAGATGAGTCCGCTGAGCGCGGTGGTTCAGGAGCCCGCCACCACCGCGGCCCATACGGGTACCACTTCCTTCGACTACTTGTTCTCCCGCCTCGCGGACGAGTTCCCGGCACACCACCTGCCGGAGGACGACCACGAAAAGGTCGTCATAGCCCTGCTCGAACTGGGCAAGGCGATGGTGGAGGCCCAGGACGAGGTGCGCGACCCGCAGCTCAACTCACCGATTCCGCCGATCTACACGTACTGGGGCCAGTTCGTCGACCATGACCTGACGGCCGCGACCGACAACGACACGAAGATCAACATCACCGATGAGACCCTGCCGCCCATCGAACCGGGCGAGGTGATCGAGAAGCTTGAGAACCTGCGGATCCCGGCGCTGAACCTCGACTCGGTCTACGGCGACGGGCCGTTCGCGGCACCGGCGGCGGACAAGGACGCCGTTCCCTACGACGGGATCAAGTTCCGGCTGGGCCTGCTCTCGCCGCTCCCCGACGGCGGGGGCGTACTGATCCCCCCGGTCGACGACATGCAACGGGACCTGCCGCGGAAGGATGGCCGCAGCCCGCTCGTCGGCGACGCCCGCAACGACGAGAACCTCGTGGTTGCCCAACTGCACGTGGCGTTCCTGCGGTTCCACAACGCTGCGGTCGACTGGGTGCGGGACAACGAACCCGAGTGGGAGTCGGACGCCGAGATCTTCCTGCGGGCCAGGAACCTCACCCGGTGGACCTACCAGTGGCTGTGCGTGCACGACTATCTGCGCACGGTGGCACGTCCCGACGTCGTCGACCGTGTGGACACCGCGGAGGGAAACCTGCTCGACATGGACCGGCGCGGCACCTACATGCCCATCGAGTTCTCGGTGGCGGCCTTCCGCTTCGGCCACAGCATGGTGCGCGGTGCCTACGACTGGAACCGCAACTTCGGTCGCCCGGGCAACATTGTCATCGGAGCAGCCAGCCTGAACCTGCTCTTCCAGTTCACCGGCAAGGGCGGGTTCTCCGACTCGGAGCCGACGCTCCCGGCGAACTGGCCGGTGGAGTGGGACCGGATGGTCGACAGGAACAGCCAGTTCGCCAACCGCTTCGCGCGGCTCATCGACACCAGGCTCGTGCCACCGCTCGGTGATATGCGCAACGAGGGCAACCCCCCTCCGGAGATGTCGGAACGGATCAGCAAACTCCTCAAGCACCTCGCTCAGCGCAACCTCCTGCGCGGTTACCGGCTGGCCGTCCCCACCGGCCAGGCAGTGGCCGCGGAGCTCGGAGTCGCACCCCTCAGCCGCGCGGAGCTCGAGCAGGGCAGCAGCGCCGAGGTCAAGAACGTCCTTGAGACGGGCGGCCTGTTCGACAGGACCCCCCTGTGGTTCTACGTGCTGAAGGAGGCCGAGGTGAGGGAGCTCGGTCGTCGGCTCGGAGAGGTCGGCAGCCGCATGGTCGCCGAGACACTCATCGGCCAGATCCGCAAGGACCCCGGTTCGTACGTCAACCAGGCGAGCTGGAGCCCCGCGCGGGGCGTCCTGCTCCCGAGCGGCCGGCCGGTGCGCACGATCGCGGACTTCCTCCGATTCGCCGGCGTCCTCTGACGCGCCGGCACCCTTTGAGCCGTGCCCCCATGCCCCCGCCGACCTGCATCGGCGGGGGCGCACGTGTGCTCCGTGGAGATTTCCCCGAAGGCGGCCACTGACGAGGGCAGGCACTCACGAGCCAGGCGTGACGACCACATTGGGAATCAGCGATTGCGGATCCGTTGAACACAGGCCGTAGCCCACTGCGTACTCCTTAGGAACGTCAGGGCAAGGGTTTCAGCGAGGGATGGCCATGGGCGACGCGGGTGCCGCTGCAAACGGGTTGGTTGCCGGGAGGTACCGCCTCCACGAGGTTGTCCACCGTGAAGTGAACAGCGTCTGCTGGTATGGCGAGGACACCGAGTGCGCGCGGCCGCGATTGCTGACGCAGGCTCAACTTCCGCTCGATGGAGGGATGGACTCCTTACGCGGGACTGTCGGGCGGATCATGCGCACGTCCGAGGCCATGGGACTGCTGTGTCCCGGCGGGGTGGCGACCGTCATCGACGTCGTGGAGGAGTTCGGCACGCTGTGGACGGTCGTCGAGTGGATCGACGGCGTGCCCCTGGGTGAACTCCTCGATCAGCAGGGCGCGTTCAACTATGTACGGGCCGCTCGCATCGGGCTGGACCTCCTCGACGTGCTGGAGCTCGCGCACGGCAGGGGCATCACCCATGGCGAACTCAGCCTCGGCCAGGTGTTCGTGCGCGATCACGGTGGCGTGGTCGTCACCGGCTTCGGCCTGGCGGGCGGCGACCCCCCGGTGCGACTCGGCGCGCCGGCATACGCATCCCCGGAACAGGCACGCGGTGAGCCGTGCGGTCCGCCGGCCGACCTGTGGACACTGGGTGCGCTGCTCTACACGATGACCGAGGGGCGTCCCCCCTTCCGCGACCGCGGCCGGCCGGAGGCCACCCTCAAGGCGGTCGAGCGGCTGCCGTCGCGTTCGCCGCGGCGTGCCGGCCCGCTCGCCCAGACCATGCAGGGGCTGCTTCGCAAGGACCCCCGCGAACGGATCACCGGCCCGGTCGTCCGTGAAGCCCTCACCAGGATCGTCAGCGAGGATCCCGAGGCGGTGCAGAAGACGGATCCACGGGCACGGCTGTCGGTTCGCTTCCTCGGGGGCAAGAACCGGGGCGGACCGAACTTCGGCCGCGCGACGTTCATCGCGGCCGCGGCCGCGGTCGCCGCCGTCGCCGTGACGGTCACCGCCCTCGCCGCGACCCTCGAACGCCCCGGTGCCGATTCCGCCGATTCCGCCGAATCCGGCGCGACCGCCTCTCCCACCGCCTCCGTCGTCCCTCCCGGCGACAGGACCGACGACACCACGGCGCCGCCCCGCACCGCCGGCCCCACCGCGTCTCCCTCGGCCGGCCGCACCAAGTCCCCCTCGGCCTCCGCCCCCGCAGCCCCCGTATCCCCCTCATCCCCCTCGGCCTCCGCCACCGCGGGCCTGCCGGCCGGCTTTCGCGTCTACAAGGCACCAGAGGGCTTCGCCGTCGCCCTCCCCGAGGGCTGGAAGCGCCTCAGCACCGGCGCCGACGACCTCTCCTACCGGGTCGTCTTCGGTGCCGACGACGACCCACGGGTCCTGGCCGTCACCTACAGCACGCGCGTCGGCAAGGACCCGGTCGCCGTGTGGCGGGACGACGTCGAGCCCTCGCTGCGACAGCGGTCCGGATTCGACAGGTTGGGCGACATCCGAGCGACGACCTACCGGGGTCACAAGGCGGCCGACATGGAGTGGCTCGCCGAGTCCCAGGGCAAGCGCGTGCGCACTTTTGGCCGGGGTTTCCTCATCGGGGGCGGCCGGGGTTTCTCGATCCGCTGGACGACCCCGGCCGCCGACTGGGACAACCCGGACAATCAGCAGGCGTTGAAGACCGTACTGAAGACGTTCCGCGAGCCGTCGGACTAGATCAGAGGCCGAACGACCACCGCCACACCAGTCCCGCCCCTCGTTTCAGGGCGACCGCAGGGCCACCAGGAGTTCGGTGGCCATCCGGTGAGCGGTGGCCTCGGTCTGTTCCGCGATGCGGTGGAAGGTCTCCTGGGCCGACCGGGCCGGCCAGTCGGAGGGCAGGTGCCGGGCGGGCAGCCGTGGATCCGTACGGATGATGTCGAGCCATTCGCTGATCATGCGCAGCCGGGTGCCCAGCGGGTCGCCGGAACCGGTCTCGAGCCAGGCGCTCCAGCGCTTGTCGAAGTCGGCGTACCGGGCGCCGACGCTGTCCAGCTCCCAGGTGTCACGGATCATCAGGCCTATGTCGGTGGCCTCGCCGGCCGTGGCGTGGAAGGTCTTGACGTGGGCCGCGAGGCCGAGTTCGGAGACGAGTTCGGAGACGTCGATGTCACCGGGTGCGATCCACAGGCCGCTGTACAGGGCGCCGAAGCCCGACCAGGTGAGCCGGGAACGCAGATCGTGCCGCTGGCGCTGCCAGGACTCGGGCAGTGAGAAGCCGAGCAGCGTCCAGGTACCGTCCCAGTCGTCGTTGACCGCGCCGGTCTCCCAGAGGCGTTTCTTTCCGTCCCACAGGATCTGTGCCGCCTGTTCGGTCAGGCCGAAGTACATCCTGCGTCCCTGGCGCTGACGCTGCAGCAGACCTCGGTTGACCATGCGCGTGAAGGTGGACCGGACGGCCTGTTCCCCGACTCCGGCGCGGGCCAGCACTTCGATGATGCTGCCCGAGTACACGTATCCGGATTCCTGCTCCAGAACGTAGCCGCCGAAGAGGGCAAACATGAGCGACTGGGGGCGCAGTTGCGGTCCGGTGGGGGCTTCCTCGGCGGCCTGCGGGGTCTCGTCGTGCACGTCGGACAGGGTACGGCCGCCCGCTGGGGACCTGGCGGGCCGTCCGGGGCCGGCCCCGGTGCCGGTCGGAGGGACGGGCGAGGTCATGGGGACGGGGGTAGGGCGTGCAGCGGGCAGGTGGGGTAGGGCCGGCTCTCGCGGCGCGGGCGTTGAGGCCGTCGGGATCGGCCTCGTTCCAGGGGCCGCCGACCTGGACCGGGCCGCACAGGGGACGGCCGGGCCGCCGGGCCGCCGAGTGCGCGGGTTCTCGTGCGGGGCTTCACAGATGGAACTCCCTCTCGGTGGGGCGAGGACGCGGCGGGGCGGGCCGTGGCCACGGCCCGCCGGCGCGTGCGACCGGGGGTTTCAAGGGGGTTGCGGTGCAGGCGTCGAAGCTGTCGGAGCCTCTCTTGTCCGGAGTACTGACAGCGCGAAGATAGGTGTGTAGATTGCGGCCGTCAAGAAAGTGCACAACATTCGGATGGGCTGACGAGTCGCGACACGACAGCCGTGGTTACTCCCCACCTCTGCTGCCGCGTCGTCGCAGGTCCGCGCGTCCGGCGGCCGGGCTCCGGGAGCGTCCGACACCGAGACCGGGCCGGAACCCGACTCGGTGTCGGTCGCAGATGCGTTCCCGGAGTCCGCAGGCCGCCGCGCGACTCGTTCCGTCACCTCGGATTGTTCCCACGTTCACAGTTGCTTCCGTCAGGAGGGGCCCATGCAAAGGCGCATTCTCGGTCTTGCCGCAGTAGTGATCACGGTCGTCGGCGCGGCCGGATGCGGGTCGTCCGACTCAGGGTCGAGTGATTCGTCGCCCGCGGGCGACAGCAAGACCACTCAGGTCAAGGTCGGCATCATTCCCATCGTCGACGTGGCCCCGCTCTATCTGGGTCAGAAGAAGGGGTTCTTCAGCAGCCGCGGCATCGAACTGGAGATGGTGAGCGCCCAGGGCGGCGCGGCGATCATCCCCGGTGTGGTGAGCGACCAGTTCCAGTTCGGCTTCAGCAACACCACGTCGCTGATGATCGCCCAGGTCAAGGGCGTGCCGGTCAAGTCCGTGGTCAACGGTGCGGCCTCCAACGGCAAGGTCGGGGCCGACGTCACCGGTGTGGCGGTGAAGAAGGACAGCTCGATCAAGTCGGCCAAGGACCTCGCCGGGCAGACGGTGGCGGTGAACACCCTGCAGAACATCGGGGACACCACGGTGCGCGAGTCGGTCCGTCAGGCCGGCGGCGACCCGTCGAAGGTCAAGTTCGTGGAGATACCGTTCGACCAGATGCCGGCGGCACTGGACGACGGGCGGGTGGACGCCGCCTGGATGGGCGAGCCCGCGACGACGATCGCCAAGGGGCAGGGTGCCCGCGTCGTGGCGTCGCCGTTCGCCGAGACCGACCCGAAGCTCACCGTGGCGACGTACTTCACCTCGACCAAGCTCGCGCAACAGAACCCCGACCTGGTCAAGAAGTTCACCGCGGCCATGACCGAGTCGCTGCAGTACGCCTCCGACCACCCGGACGAGGCCCGCCAGGTCCTCACCACCTACACGAAGATCAGCGGCGACGTCCTGAAGAACCTCACCCTGCCCAGCTGGCCGGCGGAGATCGACATGGCCTCTCTGGAGAAGCTGGCCTCGCTCGGAGAGAAGGACGGCCTCTTCGGCGACAAGAAGCCCGACCTGGACGCCCTGTTCTCATGACGCGCTCCGAAATCGCCCCTGTGGTGGCGCAGACCGCCGGGACCGACACCGGTCCCGGCGGTGCCCCCGCCCTCGCCCGCGCCCACCGCATCCCGGACCGGGCCGTCACCCCGCTGCGCGGCCTGGCCGGCCTGGCCGGGCTCGTCGCGGTGCTCGAAGTGCTGCCGCACACCGGCCTGGTGTCGGCCGACTACCTGCCGCCGGCCTCGGTGACCGTACGCGCTCTGTGGCACCTGCTCGCCGAGCAGGCGTTCTGGACCGCGCTCGGCGACACCCTCACCGGTTGGGGCCTTGGCCTGGCGATCTCCGCCGTGGCGGGCGTGGTGGCCGGACTGGTCATCGGCTCCGTGCCCGTGCTGCGCGCGGTGACCGCCTCCACCATCGAGTTCCTCCGCCCCATCCCGTCCGTCGCGCTGATCCCGGTCGCGGTCCTGCTCTACGGCGCCGACCTCAGGTCGAAGCTGCTGCTCGTGGTGTACGCCTCCTTCTGGCAGGTGCTCGTCCAGGTCCTGGCCGGCATCCAGGACGTCGACCCGGTCGCGAACGACACCGCCCGCAGCTATCGGCTCGGCACCTGGGGGCGGCTGCGCCACGTGATGTGGCCCACCGCGCTGCCGTACGTGATGACGGGCGTACGGCTGGCCGCCACCGTGGCGCTGATCCTCGCGGTCACCGCCGAACTCGTCATCGGCGCACCCGGTCTCGGCCACGAGATCGCCGTCGCGCAGACCTCCGGGGCCGTGCCGCAGGTCTACGCCCTGGTCCTGGTCACCGGGCTGCTCGGCGTCGCCGTCAACCTGGTGACCCGGGCGGTCGAGCGACGGGCGCTGCACTGGCACCAGTCCGTACGCATGGAGGTGGCCGCATGACCGTCCTCACCGTCCTCCGACGCGGCCTGCTCGTTCTGGGCCTGCCCACGCTCCTCTTCGCCGTCTGGTGGTACACCACCGCCGACAGCACCGACTTCTACTTCCCGCCGCTGGCCGACATCCTGGAGAGCTTCGGGCAGGTCTGGACGGGGGAGCGGCTGCTGTCGGACGCCGTACCGAGTCTGCTGCGCCTCGCGGCCGGCTACCTCCTCGCCGTGGTCGTCGGCGTGGGACTCGGCCTGGTGGTCGGTATGCGGCGGGCCGTACGGGACGTCCTGGAACCGGTCCTCGAACTCTTCCGGGCCATCCCGCCGCCCGTGCTCGTGCCGGTGATCATGCTGTTCGCCGGCATCGGCGACACCATGAAGGTGCTCGTCATCGTCAGCGGCTGCATGTGGCCGATCCTGCTCAACACCGTCGAGGGCGTCCGCGCCGTGGACGACGTACTCAGCGACACCTGCCGGTCCTACGGCATCACCGGCACCGCCCGCCTGCGGCACCTGGTGCTGCGTGCGGCGAGCCCGCAAATCGTCACGGGCATGCGCCAGGCCCTGTCGATCGGGATCATCCTCATGGTCATCAGCGAGATGTTCGCCGCCAGCAACGGCCTGGGCTTCACGATCGTGCAGTTCCAGCGCTCGTTCGCCATCCCCGAGATGTGGAGCGGTGTCCTGCTGCTCGGCATCCTCGGCTTCCTCCTGTCCCTCCTCTTCCGATTCGCCGAGAACGGCGCCCTGGCCTGGTACCACGGCCTGCGCCGCGCTCAGCGCAATCCCTGACCGACCGACCGGACTCACTGACTGACCGTCCGCCGCGCCGGACCCGTGCACCAAGGAGGCGTCGATGCTCGACGTACGAGACCTGCAGAAGATCTACACCGGTCGGCACCGCAACGTGGAGGCGTTGCGGAGCCTCAGCTTTCACATCGACGCCGGCGAACTGGTGTGCATGGTCGGGCCGTCGGGCTGCGGCAAGACCACCCTGCTGAAGTGCATGGCGGGGCTGCTCGCCCCCACCCGGGGCGAGGTGCGCCTGGAGGGCCGGCCGGTCGCCGGGCCCCCGGCCGGCATGGCCGTCGTCTTCCAGGAGTACGGCCGCTCCCTGTTCGCCTGGATGAACGTCCGTGACAACGTCGCCCTGCCACTGCGCCGCAAGAAGCTGGGCAAGGCACGTGAGCGGGAACTCGTGGACCACGCCCTTGAGGTGGTCGGCCTGGGCGACGCCCACCAGGCCTACCCGTGGCAGCTGTCCGGAGGAATGCAGCAGCGCGTCGCCATCGCCCGCGCCGTCGCGTACGAACCGAAGGTCCTGCTCATGGACGAGCCCTTCGCGGCCGTCGACGCACAGACCCGCGCCGAACTCGAGGACCTCATCCGGCGCTTGTGGCGCGACCTGGGCGTCACCGTCCTGTTCGTCACCCACGACATCGACGAGGCGGTCTACCTCGGCCAGCGCACCATCATCCTGTCCAAGTCGCCGACCATCGTGCAGGAGGACCTCACCATCGACCTCCCCGACGAGCGCGACCAGCTGCACACCCGCTCCAGCGCCCGCTTCGCCGAACTGCGCGCCCACGTCTACGAGCAGATCCAGCGGGCCAAGCACCACAACGGCGACACGGACGCCCAAGTCATGGACCGGACACCCGAGCCGGCGCTGCAGAAGACCGAACACTGAGGGGCCGCACACGGGTGGGACGTCATCGGCTACTTCTTCCGCGCCACGTAGACGGTGTTGGTCGCGATGCCGTCCTGGAGCGGGTTGTCGAAGTCGACGACGTGGGCCTCGGGCGCGGCGAAGACCTCCGCGAGTGTGGAGGTGAACTGCGCGTCCGGCGGGTCGTTGGACCAGAGGGCGAAGACGCCGTCGGGGTGGAGGTGATCGGCAAGGGTGCGGAGCCCTGACGGCTGGTAGAGCGCTGCGTGGCGTGGATTCAGTACGTGGCGCGGCGAGTGGTCGATGTCCAGCAGGACGGCGTGGAAGCGGCGGCCCGGTGACCGCGGATCGAGGCCGACGGGATCGCCGACCGCCGCGAAGAAGTCGCCCTTGACCAGTCGGCAGCGGGGATCCGATGCCAGGCGGGCGCCAAGCGGCACCAAATGGCGCTCGTGCCAGTCGATCACCTCGCCGAGTGCCTCGACCACGATCAGGGACCGGACCCGGGAGTCGTCCAGGGCGGTCTGGGCGGTGTACCCGAGGCCGAGCCCGCCCACCGCGACGTCGAGATCGGCATCGGGCAGTTGTGCCAGTCCGAGTCGGGCCAGCGCGATCTCTCCCGCGGTGAAGAGGCTGGACATGAGGAACTCGTCCCCAAGCTTCACCTCGTACACATCGGTCTCCGACGCCGGAAACCGCCGACGCCGCAGACTGATGTCCCCCAGAGGTGTCGGGCTCCAGGCGATCTCTTCGAAGCGCGCGCTCATGCATGCACCTTTCTCTGCCCTGCTCACTGCCCTGCCACGGGTTGGGGGTTCTCCGTCCGCCACGGTTCAAGCGGCGGCGACCCGGCCTTGCTCGCCGTACGCCGAGCCGGGCGACGCGGCCTTGCTCGCCGTACGTCGAGGCCGGGTTTCGAAGCCGACGGTCGTCCCCGGCTCAGGCGTCGATGATGACGGGGATGATGAGGGGCTTGCGGCGGTAGGTCCGGAACGCCCAGGACGCCACGGCACGGGCGATGAGCTGTTCGAGCTGGTGCGCGTCGCCGACGCCCTCCTCGGCCGCGGTGGCCAACGTCTTCTCGATCACCGGGATGACCGGTTCGAAGGTGGTGTCGTCGTGGACGAATCCGCGGGCCAGGAAGTCGGGGGTCTCGGCGAGGGCTCCGGTGTCGGCGTCCACGATGGCGACCACCGTCACGACGCCTTCGTTGGCGAGGGTGAGGCGGTCCTTGAGGGAGGCCTCGGTGGCGCCGCCGACTTCCATGCCGTCCACATAGACGTTGCCCGCGGGCACCTTGCCGGTGATCGAGGCGCGGCCGTCGACGAGGTCGACGACGACACCGTCCTCGGCGATGACCACCCGGTCGGGATCGACGCCCGTACGGATCGCCAGGTCGGCGTTGGCCCGCATGTGCTTCCACTCGCCGTGCACGGGCATGACATTGCGCGGCTTGACGATGTTGTAGCAGTAGACGAGTTCACCGGCGCTGGCGTGCCCGGAGACGTGCACCTTCGCGTTGCCCTTGTGGACGACATGGGCACCCCACCGGGTCAGCCCGTTGATCACCCGGTAGATGGCACTCTCGTTGCCCGGGATCAGGGAGCTGGCGAGCAGCACCGTGTCTCCCTCGCCGATACGGATCACATGATCACGGTTGGCCATCCTGGACAGCGCGGCCATCGGCTCGCCCTGGGATCCGGTGCACACCAGAGTGATCTTGTGGTCGGGGAGCTTCTCCAGTTCCTTCATGCTGACCACGAGGCCGGACGGAACCTTCAGATAGCCCAGGTCGCGGGCGATACCCATGTTGCGGACCATCGACCGGCCCACGAAGGCGACCTTGCGGCCGTGCTGGTGAGCGGCGTCAAGGACCTGCTGGATACGGTGCACATGGCTGGCGAAGCTGGAGACGATCACGCGGCGTGGCGCGGTGCGCAGGACCTGCTCGATCGCCGGGTTCAATTCGCGCTCGGAGACGGTGAAGCCGGGCACTTCGGCGTTGGTGGAGTCGGTCAGGAAGAGGTCGACGCCCTCCTCGCCGAGGCGGGCGAAGGCGCGCAGGTCGGTGATGCGCTCGTCCAGCGGGAACTGGTCCATCTTGAAGTCGCCGGTGTGCAGCACCATTCCGGCACCGGTCCGAATCGCGACCGCGAGAGCGTCCGGGATGGAGTGGTTGACCGCCACGAACTCGCAGTTGAAGGGGCCGAACCCGCGCCGGTCGCCCTCACGTACCCGCACCGTGCGCGGCCGGATGCCGTGCTCCTTGAGCTTGGCCTCCAGGAACGCCAGCGTCAGCTTCGAGCCCACGACAGGGATGTCGGACCGCTCGCGCAGCAGATACGGCACGCCCCCGATGTGGTCCTCGTGCCCGTGGGTCAGCACCACGGCCACGACGTCGGCCAGGCGATCCCGGATCGAGGTGAAGTCCGGCAGGATCACATCCACGCCGGGCTGGGTCTCCTCGGGAAACAGCACGCCGCAGTCGACGATGAGCAGCTTGCCGGCGTACTCGAAGACGGTCATGTTGCGGCCGATCTCACCCAGGCCGCCCAGGGCGATGACCCGCAGCCCCCTTTCGGGCAGCGGCGGGGCGGCGGTCAGCTCTGGATGCGGATGGCTCATACCGTGACGTTACCGGAGAGTTGGAGGACGTGATCCATTACTGTGCGGTCTCTCTTTTCCGACGAGAGGTGTCCCTCGCAGCGAGTGCCCCGGATCGTCCCGATTACACGGAGGGTCTGCACAGCTCGCGGTGCGGCCTCCTGGCGGGCTTTGGCGCTGGTCCATTCGATGTAGAGGAACCCCCTGTGCCCTCGCCCTCTGCAGGCACTCAAGTCTGACGCGGGACAAATTCTCCGGTCGCCCCGCCCCGCCCGGCACCGCACCGTAAGCGCCTGAACGACAGCCCGGCCAGGCCCCCCGGTTTCACTCGCTGTCACGCGCACCAACTCCTTGGAGTCAGGCCGAGTGTGCGGCGCGCAGCGAGTCGGCGGAGGCACGGGTTGCGTCGGGTGCTTTCCGGCCAGTCTCCGGCGGCCACCACGGAGGGCGGTACGACCTCCGAACCGCGTTCGCCCGAGATCGAGCGCCGCCCCGGCCTCGGTCGGAGAAAGGGTGCCCATGACAACCGTCACGGGCCCGGCGATCGCTGCCGGGCTGACCCGGAGCGGGTCCGGCGACGGCCGCAAAGGTGATGGCGGGCAAGCGGGCAGGCAGGGCGACGGTCCCGCGGCGACAGTGAGAGCGGACACGCCGTGCCGTACGGACCTGGCGGCGGCCCTGTCTGCCGCCGCCCGGGGCGAGCCGGCGGCAGTCGCCCGGTTGACCTCGCTGCCCGTACGCCCGAGGAGACCGCCCTTTCCATCGCGGCGGAGATCGTCGCCGCCCGACGGGGCGGAACGGGCGCTCCACTGACCGGCTCGGGAACGCCGATGCACCGTGAGCGACTCTCTCCACGGGCACCCGCCTTCGCGGTTCGAGGAGAGACAGCGCTCGGCCACCCCCTCACAGCTACAGGTCTCGCCGCGAACGACCCGGAGAGCGTCCTGTGAAACCCGTTGAAGTGGCTGTCCGCCCGCGAGCTCCCCGGGTGGTGCCCGTCCGCTTCCCTCATTCGGCCACCGGCGCCCCCGTGACCTTCAGGCCGCGCAGCCGCCCGGTGTTGTCGAACGACCCGAAGCCCACCCGGCCGGAGGTGAGTGTCGTGTCGACCGCGGTCATCAGGGGCCTTTTCGAGCCGTCGACGTAAACCGCGATCTCACCGGTGCCGGGGCAGTGCACCACCCGCACGCTGTGCCAGGCCGCGTCCGTAATGGCCGGTGGGGCGCCGGTGGTGCCGTTCCACTGGTCCTCGATGCGGACCCGGTCGGCGTCGTTGACGACGAAGATCCCGTTGTGCGGGTAGATCGTGTTGTCCGTCGAGAGGTGGGCGTAGAGGAACTTCGTGTCGGACTGGTACCCGAACACGATGATCACGTCCCGGTTGGTGATCTCGACGGGGGTGTCGATGCGCACTTGGGCGTCGATCCGTACGGAACCGAAGGGCGGGCCCGCCGTGAGCACGGCGTACTCGAACGGACGCCGGGGGCCGGGGCGTTGGACTCCGGCCTCGGCGAGGACCACCTCGCTGCCCGGGAAACGCCACTTGGCGGGGGTGACCGGCGCCCAGTTCCGCGCGTCCATGACGTCGGTGACCCTGGCACCGTCCGTGTCGCAGGAGGCGAACTTCCGTGCCCCGGTGACCTTCCAGATCCTGCCGTTCGCCTTGGAGAGGAGATAGAGCTCGCCGTCGCCGTCACGGCCGAACCGCAGGTCGACCCGGGCGTCACCGGCCAGGTCCCGCATCGACACGCGCTCGCCGCTCTCGTCGTACAGCATGAGCTCGTACAACTGAGCCAGTTCCTCGCTGCCCCGGCGCATGTCCGACGCGTCGGCGTAGAGGAGCCGGCCGTCGACGAGGTCGCCGAAGACGTACTTGCCGCGCAGCTCGGGCACGTCATGGCCGCGGTAGACGAAGCCGCCGACGATGGCGCGTCCGACGTCCGAGGTGCAGTTCCAGCCGGCGGGCGGATCGTGGTCGTAGGCGGCCACCGGGTAGGTGTAGCCGTACTGTTCGTCGTCCTCGGGGAGCGGGAGGATGCGGGCGCAGGGGTCGGTGGCCGCCCGGTCGAACGCGAAGGCGCCCTCGCGTTCGCTCCAGCCGAGGTTGTCGCCCGCGCGCACCTCGTAGACCGACTCGATGGCGTGCTCGCCGATGTGGCCGAGGTACATCCGGTGGCGCCCGCCCGGGTCCCAGCTGAAGCGGTGCGGGTCGCGCATACCGTACGCGTAGATCTCGCCCAGTGCCTCAGGTGTGCCGGTGAACGGGTTGGCCGCCGGGATCCCGTACTTGCCGTTGGCGCTGTCGCTGCCGCGCGGGTCGATGCGCAGGATCTTGCCGTGCGGCAGCGCCAGGCTCTGCGGCTCGGTGTTCCTGGCGCCCCGGCCGCCGTCGCCGACGGCCAGGTAGAGCAGGCCGTAGTCCTTGTCGTGCGGGCGGGCGGTCGGGTTGAAGTCGATCTGCTGGATGCCGTGGATCGTGCCCGCGAATCCGATCCGCAGGAGCTCACGGCGGCTGCCGCTGAAGGTGTCGGCCGCTGGGTCGTCGGCCGTCCACTCGGTGACGACGCCGTGGTAGGCGGTGGCCGCCGCCTGCCGCATGTCGGGCTGGGCGGTGGTGTCGGAGGCACGCTCGGTGTGGACGGTGTAGAACCGGCCGTTCCGCTTGAAGGCGGGGTCGAACGTGACGAAGCCGAAGCCCTGGCCGAGACCGCTGCTGGCGAAGAACGCGGGGGCGAAGGTCGCGGCGACGTCCGCATAGACGCGCGGTGTGCCGCCGTCCTCGACCAGGTAGAGCTTGCCGTTGAGGTCGGGGACCGCCATCCGGCCTGACCCGTCCGGGAGTTCGCTCAGGTAGTTGATACGGGCGTGGCGGACCAGGCGAGGGTCGGTGACCGGTCCGGGCGTTGGCTCGGTCTTCGGGAAGGAGGCGTACTCCTCGACGGTCAGGCCGATGCCGGAGGCCGCCGGCCGCTCGGGTATGGGGTCGGTGATGGGCTCCGCCGCCTGCGCGGTGGGGGCGGGTAAGGCGACCAGGGTGGACAGCACCAGGGCGAGCAGGCTGAGTAACAGGAGCGGTCTGTGTCGGCGGTCGGTGGATCTCGGCATGGTGGTGTCACTCCTTTGTGGTCACCAGGCGGTCAGTCGGTACCGCGGGTGTGGTCACGAGTCGGTCAGTCGGTACTGCGCGCGAATCAGTTCGCCGTCCACGGCGCGGTTCAGGAACATCAGGCTGTCCATGCGGCAGTCGCAGGGGTTGGCCTCGCGCGTGTTCTGCGGGAAGCTGCCGCCGATCTTGATGCCTCTGGGGTCGGTGGGGGAGGTGCGGTGCGGGCCGGGGCCGGAAAGGTCCCAGGGGTCGCCGGGCAGTGTGTAGAAGCCGTCCAGCCGCTCGCCGTTGCGGTACAGCGCCATGGCCCCGGAGGTGAAGTCGAAGGTGGCGGCGAGGAAGACCCATTCGCCGGGCGGCAGCAGGGTGCGCCAGTCCTCGGAGGCGGCGAAGGTCTGGGAGCTCGCACCGTCGATGCGCCGTCCGAGGGCGACGAGCCGCAGTTCCCCGTCGACCTGGATGAGTTCCAGCAGAGCGCGCACCGCGTGCCCGTCGGAGTCGCCGGAGAGGACCCCGGCCAGGCCGATGGCGTTGTACAGGTCGTCCGGGTTCGCCGTGTTGGTGTTGGGGCTCGGGTTCTGGCCGGTCATCTTGAACCACCCCATGACGGTGGTCCCCTTGACCGCGTTGAAGGCGTTCAGCGTCGGCACGCCCGAGGCCGAGTACACGCCCGCCTTCCAGTCGTCGTTGCCCGCCGCGTCCGGTTCGACCTGCCGCACCTGGAGCGAGGTCCTGCTGCCGCGATGTGCGCCGTCGGCCGTGCGCATTCGCGCGCCGCCGTTGACGAGGTCGATGTCGGTGCCGGAGAAGCCGCGGTCGCGTTCCCGCGCACGGTCGCCGGGGACGGGATGCTCGAAGTCGTAGTGGGCGGCGAGGTGGGGTCTGAGACCGGGATGCACGGTGACGGCGGGTGGCGGCCGGCCGTCTTCGCGTGCCCCGGCCGGTGCTGCCGCCAGAGTCGTGAGGGCTGTGAGGAGAGCGGCGAGTGCCGCTCCCGTGTACCGTCCGCGCTCGAACATGTCGCTCGCTCCTTTGCGAGACCGCTACAGGACCGCTCAGCACTCTTCTGCTTGTGTCACCGCTTGTTTGCTGGCGTCACCGCTTGGGTGAGGCCGGTGGCCGCGCGGGCCGCCCTCCGAGGTAGAGCTCGCCGAGCTGCGGATCGGCCAGCAACTCCCGTGCGGGACCGGACATATGGACCCGTCCGAGGTCGAGTACGCAGCCGATGTCGGCGGTCTCCAGCGCGCGGCGGGCGTTCTGCTCGACGAGCAGTACGGCCGTGCCCGCCTCCCGCATCCGTACGATCTGCTCGAAGACGATGCCCGTCGTCTTCGGGTCGAGCCCCATGGACGGCTCGTCGAGCAGCACCACCCTGGGCCTGACCATCAGCGAGCGGGCGAACTCCACCTGCTTCTGCTGTCCGCCCGAGAGCAGCCCGGCCAGACTCGTCCAGCGCTCGGCGACGAGCGGGAAGAGATCGCGCACGAAGTCGACCCGCTCGGCGACGACCGCCTTGTCCTTGATCGTGTACCCGCCGAGCAGCACGTTCTCGGCGACTGTCATCTCCCGGAAGACGCTGTGCCCTTGCAGGACATGGGCGACTCCGGCGGCGAGCAACTGCTGCGGCCCGCGGCCGGTGACGTCCTCGCCGTCGACCAGGACCCGGCCGGAGCGTGGCACGAGCAGCCCGCTGGCGACCTTCAGCACGGTGGACTTGCCCGCGCCGTTCGGGCCGACCAGGCAGACGACGGAACCGGGTGGGACCCGGACCGTCAGGCCGCGCAGCACCAGGGCCGCCCGTCCGTATCCGGCGCGGATGTCGTCGAGTTCGAGAAGGAAGTCAGGGTTGGAAGCGGAGGAAGAGGAGCCAGAGTCAGACGCCAAGGTATGCCCCGAGGACTCGTTCGTCGGACTGGATCACCGAGGGCGGGCCTTCGGCGATCGGCCGGCCGCGGTCGAACACGACGATGTGGTCGCTGAGACTCATCACCAGGTCCATGTTGTGCTCGACGATCAGGAAGGTCCTCCCCTCGGCGTTGAGTTCGCGTACCAGGTCGCAGATGCGGTCGATGAGCGCGGGGTTCACCCCGCCGGCCGGTTCGTCCAGCAGGATCAGCTCGGGGTCGCTCATCAGCACCCCGGCCAGTTCGAGGAGCTTCTGCTGCCCCCAGGAGAGGTTGCGCGCCTCCGCGTTCTCCAGGTGCTCGATGCCCATACGGGCCAGCCAGCCCCGGGCGCGCTCCGTCTCCTCGCGCCTGCGGGCGCCCGCGAGTTGGGCGGCGAGGTTCGCGGGGCGTACGGCGACGAGCAGGTTGTCCAGGACCGTCATCCGGGGGAAGACGCGGCACAGTTGGAAGGAGCGACCGATGCCGGCCCGGGCGATCCGGTGTGGCGGCTTGGCCGTGATGTCCCGGCCCCGGTACGTGGTGCGGCCCGCGTCCGGCCGGATCATGCCGGTGACGCAGTTGAAGAAGGTGGTCTTGCCGGAGCCGTTCGGCCCGATCAGGGCGTTGACCTTGCCGTGCCGGAAGGACACGGTGGCGGCGTCCAGGGCGGTGACTCCGCCGAAGGCCTTGGTGAGCCCGACGGTCGCGAGCCCCGGCTCACTCTCTTCCGCGCTCACTGTCTGACCTCCCTTTTCGGGTCCGGTGATCCCGGCGCGGGCTCCGCCTCGCGCTCGTCGCGCAGTTCGGCCGCGGTGACCTCGCGGATGGAGGTCTCGCCGGTCTTGAAGACGCGGGCGAGAAGGCCGGCGACGGCCGGGATGACGCCGTCCGGCATGAACATCACGACGACGCCGAGCAGGAGCCCGGCGAAGACCAGGTGCAGCGGGGTGTCCCCGTACTCGAGCTTGGAGTATTCGAGCCCGTACCCGACGATCACGGCCCCGAGCAGCGGCCCGTACAGATGGCGTACGCCGCCCAGCAGCGCCATCAGCACCATGTACGCCCCGCTCAGGATCGAGAACTGGAACACCGGGTCGAGGTCGCCGAACCACAGCCCGTAGAGCCCTCCGGCCAGCGCGGTGAACGTCGCTGAGACCACGAAGACGACGAGTTTGTACGTGTAGGTGGGGGTGCCGAGGGACTGGGCCTTGTCCTCGTCCTCGCGGATCGCCTTGAGCCCCATGCCGAACCGGGACCGGTCGATGACCCACCAGGCCAGCAGTGCGAGCGCGAGCAGCGCGAGGAACAGGAAGTAGAAGACCTCGTGGTGCTCGGAGCGCAGCATGCCGGGGAACGGCCGCGGCACGACCAGGCCGCGGGAGCCGCCGGTGAACGAGGCCCAGCTCTGGAACACCAGCAGCAGGATCAGTACGAGCGCGATGGAGACGATGACGAAGGACGCGCCGCGCACCCGCAGGGCGGCGTAACCGACGGGCACGGCGAGCAGGGCCACCAGGGCCGCGGCGACGAAGAGCGCGGCGAAGGAGGGGAGTTCGGCCTTGGTGACGAGCAGGCCGGTCGTGTAGGCGCCCAGCCCGGCGAAGGCGCCGTGGCCGAGGGAGATGTAGCCGGTGAAGCCGCCGACGAAGTTCCAGGAGGTGGACAGCACCGCGTAGTTGAGGATGGCGATGCCCACGGTCAGTTCGTACGGGCTCGGGGCCATGGACGGGAAGGACAGTGCGACGGCGACGCAGGCCAGCAGGGCTCCGAGTTGAAGGGCCAGGCGCCACGGGCTTGTGCGTTCAGAATCTCTGGGCAAGCCGACCCCCGAAGAATCCCTGCGGCCGGACGGCCAAGGTGGCGAAGAGCGCGACGTAGAAGACCGTCTGTGCCCAGGTCGTGCTGAGCTCCAGTTGCAGCAGGCTCTGCATCAGGCCGAGGGCCATCGCGGCGATCGCCGCCCCGGGCACGCTGCCGAGGCCGCCGACGACGATGATCGCCATCAGCGGGCCGATCCAGTGCCAGAGCAGCGACGGGTAGATGGTCGTGTCGAGGGAGAGTGCCGTGCCGCCGACGGCCGCGGTGGCGAGGCCGAGTCCGAAGCCGTACCCGGCGATCCGGTCGGTGTCGATCCCCAGGAGCCGAGCGGCGTCCCGGTGCTGGATCGTGGCCCGCAGTGCCTGCCCGAACCGGCTGTGCTTCATCAGCAGATACAGGCCGAGCAGCGCGGCCGCCGCCAGACCGAACGCGATGAGCTTCACCACCGCGATCCGGGCGCCGAAGAACTCCAGGCTCGCGGAGCTGTAGCCGAGCCGGATGCGGCGCTGGGTGCCGGAGAAGGCGTACCCGAGGAGCCCTTCGATGACGAGGGCCACGGAGAAGGTCAGCAGCACGGACATCATGGTCAGCGTCGCCGGGCGCAGCCGGGTGAGGAGCAGCCGTTGCATGGCCACGCCCGCTACGAAGAACAGCGGGACGGTGACGAGGAGGGTGAGGAGCGGGTCGACGCCGGTCTCCCGGTGGGCGTACCAGGCGAGGTAGGCGGCGAGGATCAGAAACGCGGAGTGGGCGATCATCACGACGCGCATGACGCCGAAGTAGAGGGTCAGGCCGGCCGCCAGGAGGGCGTAGAGCCCTCCCAGCAGCACGCCGAGAACGATGCTCTGGAAGACGAGGCTCGCGGACGGCAGGGCCAGGAGCATGCGGGCATCACCACTTCGGCTTGGGGTGGACCAGGTCTGCTTCCTTCTGTTCCTCCGGCAGTACGATCCGGATCTCGCCGTCGATCCACTGCTGGATCATGTGCGCGCTCTGCGGGCGCCCCTTGTCGTCCCATTTCAGGGGGCCCACGACGGTCTCCACCTCGTTCTCCCGCAGCCAGTCGACGAGCTTCTGCTGGCACTCCTCGTCCTGGGATGCGCACTCGGCGGCCTCGACGGCCGCGGCGACGACCTGCCCGGTGGTGTAGGCGTTGGCCTCGTCCTCCTCCGGCGCCTTGCCGAACTGCTCGGTGTACTCCTTCACGAACTCCTTGTTGCTCGGGTAGTCCGCCTGCTGGGTGTAGCCGGTGGGCGCGAGAACGCCCTCGGTCTTGTTGCCGATGGCCTTTGCGAACTCCGGTTCTGTGGGGGCGGTGGAGAAGGCGGCCATCTTCGGCTGGTAGTTGAGCTGTTGGAGGGCGACGATCAGGTTCACGCCGTCCTGGTACTGCGAGCCGCCCACCACCATGTCGGCCTTGGAGGAGGCGATCTTCGCGGCGATGGAGCCGAAGTCGGTGGTGTTGGGCGGGTAGACCTCGTCGACGACGGTCCTGATGCCGCCCTTCTCCAGCTTGTCCTTGAGCCCGTACGCCGTTCCCTGGGCGAAGGGATCGTCCATCGCGGCGTACGCCACGGTCTTGGGACGCTCGGCCGCCGGCAGGGCCAGGATGTGGTCGGCGAGGTGGTTGTAGTGGTCGTTGGCGACGGCCGGGGCGGCGTAGAAGAGGTTCTTGAAGCCCTGGTCGAAGACCTCCGGAGCGGCGCCGGCCGGCTCGACGAAGAGCAGGCCGTACTCCTCCGCCACCCGGGCCGCGGGCACCACGAGCCGGGTCGAGAACGGGCCGAAGACCAGGTCGACCTGGTCCCTGCCGATCAGCTGCTCGTAGTCGGAGACCACCCGGTCGGCACTGGACTGGTCGTCGAGGATCTTCAACTCCACCTTGCGGCCGAGCAGTCCGCCCTTGTCGTTGACGATCTTCGCCCAGGCCTTGTAGCCGCGCTCCACACCCTTGCCGGGCTCCGAGAAGTCCCCGGTGAGCGGGAGCGAGACACCGATGGTGATGGGGTCGTCGGGTGAGTCCTCCGAGCCGCCGCCCGATCCGCAGCCACTGGCCGCCAATGCCGTGGCGGACGCGAGGGCGGCAACTCTCCATGACAGGCGCTTGGTTGTGCTCATCGCTGGACTCCCCTTGTCCGCAGGCACTGTCCGCCGTTCGAAAGCGCTTTCGCGAGCGCTTGCGTACCATGTAATCCACGTCACATGAGGTTGGACAACCGTCGTGCAAGGACCAGTTCGGAAGGCCCTGTTCAGAGGCGGTGACGTAGGTGCCGAGGCCCCGCTCACGATTACGGCTCGCCGATGTGGCCGAGCGCGCGGGCGTATCGCTGACCACTGCCTCCCGGGCGCTGGCGGGACGGGACGGGGTGCGCGAGGAGGTGGCCGAGCGGGTTCGCCGCATCTCGCGTGAACTCGGCTACGTGGCCAATCCGCATGCGCGCACCCTGGCGGGCGGGACCGCGTCGACCGTGGGGCTGGTGGTCCATCAGATCGACGACCCGTACTTCTCGGAGATCGCGGGCGGGGTCGTGCAGGCGGCGGGCGAACGGAACCTGATCGTCCAGATCTGCCAGTCCGGCCGGAATCCGCAGAACGAGGCACGCCAGATCCGGCATCTGATCGCCCAGCGCGTGGGTGTCATCATCATCGCGGGCTCCGGTTACGTCGACCCCCGTATGGAGGCCGAGTCCAAGGCCGAACTGTCGGCCTTCCAGGACACCGGCGGCCGCCTCACCGTGATCGGCCGGCATTTCCTGGGCGCCGACGCGGTACGCCCCGACAACAAGGAGGGCGCCGAGACCGTCACCGGCCATCTGCTGTCGCTCGGGCACCGCCGGATCGCGGTGGCGGCCGGAGACGTGCGGCTGTCCACTGTCGCCGACCGGCTGGCGGGGGTGTCGGCGGCGCTGGTGCGGGCGGGGTTGTCGTTGTCCGCGTCCGCGCCCTCGTCTTCGTCCCCGCCCTCGTCCCCGCGCTCGTCCTCGTCCCCGCCCTCGTCCTCGTCCCCACCCTCGCGCTCGTCCTCGTTCTCGTTTCCGCCCTCGTCCTCCTTTCCGTCCGAACTACCCGTCGTGCATGCCGAGTTCACCCGCGACGGCGGCCGTGCCGCCGCCGAGCGCATCCTGCGCGACCACCCCGACACCACCGCGATCGCCGCCCTCAACGACGCCATGGCCATCGGCGTCCTTTCCGCACTCCGCGCCCATGGCATACCTGTCCCGCACCGGATGTCGGTCGCCGGATTCGACGACGTGTCGTTCGCGGCGGACCTCGCCCCCGGCCTCACCACCGTGCGCCTGCCCCTTGCCGAGATGGGCCGGCAGGCCCTCTCACTCGCCCTCAGGCCACCGGCCGCCCGGCCCCGCCGGAAGCCCACGGGCCATGCGTTGGTGGTACGCGACTCGACCGGCCCCGCGCCATCGGCGTGAGGCCGGAGCGGTCGCTGATCCCTGGGGGTTCCTGGGGCATCCGCCCGCGACGCACCGGGTGAGTGGCACGCGTCGTCCTCCGCCGTCTCGGCTCGGTTCGGACGGCGGAGGGCCGCGTCGGGCGGTGTGTGGATGGAGCAGCGGTCAGCCGGGCTGGATGCGTCCGCGCCAGGCACCGGATTCGCCGCCGCGGTGCTCCATGTACTCCTTGAAGCGTCGCATGTCACCCTTGACCCGCCGGTCGATCGTCCCGGTTATGTCGGCGGCCTTCTCCGCGACCCCGGTGGGTTCGACGTCCAGCACGAGTTCCACCCGTGTGTGCGTGTCGTCCAGGCGCTCGAAGCGGACCATGCCCTTCTGTCGGGTATCGCCACTGGTGGTACGCCAGGCGATCCGCTCGTCCGGGAACTGATCGATGATCTCGGTGTCGAACTCCCGTTCCACCCCGCCGATCTTCGTGGTCCAGTGGTTGTGGCGGTCATCGAGCTGCCTGACCTCCTCGACCCCCTCCATGAAGTTCGGGAACTCCTCGAACTGCGTCCACTGGTTGTAGGCGGTGCTGACGGGGACCTCGACGTCTACCGTTTCCTTCACCGTGCTCATCAGCGCGCCTCCTTCCTCTCTGCTGAGCTGCCGCAGGGCAGAGGTCCTGCCGCGCGGATCTCGTAGCGCTGCACCGGGTACCCGGTCAGCGCCCGCCTACCGCTGTGTGGACCCGCTGATTCCGCCGACGCCGCCGGTCGGCACCGAGGGTGCCCAACTCCGGCTGGACATCCAGGGTTTACAATCACTCGGCCTGGCGGGCCGATGGACTTGCTAGGGTGTTACTCGTCGGTAGAAAACCGAACGGGGGTACGAGGGGTCGGTGGACTCATCACCGCGGCTCCTCGGGCGGGCGGACGAGACGGACACCCTGGCAAGGGGGCCAGGGCGGCCACGGCTGCTGTGCACACGCACGACGCGGCTCCCGGACTCCGGTTTCCTCGTCCACTGATCCGAACAGGTGAGACTCGTCATATGGCTCGTTCCCTGGTCGACCTACTGACCACGCACGCCTCGCAACAGCCCGATCGCACCGCCTACCGCTACCTCGTCACGGGGGACTGCGGCGGAGAGATCCAGGACATCTCGTACGGGCGTCTGGCCGGCCGGTCCCGAGCCATCGCCGCCTGGCTGCAGGAGCGCGGTCTGGCCGGTTCCCGCGCCATGCTGCTGTACCCGCCCGGCCTCGAGTTCATCTGCGGCTACCTGGGCTGTCTCTCCGCCGGGGTCGTCGCCGTGCCGGGCGTGCCCCCGCAGGGCCGGTCGCAGAACCACCGCGCCCTGACCCGTATGAAGCGCCTGATCGCCGACGCGGACGCCAAGGTGATCCTGGGCGGCCGTGAGGTGATCGCCGCCCTGGGCGCCATGGCGGAACACCTGCCCGAGCTGTCCGAGATCACCTGCGTCGCCACCGAGGACATCCCCGACGACGCGGCCGGCTCCTGGCGCGAACCCGACCTCACCGCCGACTCGGTCGCCTTCCTCCAGTACACCTCCGGCTCCACCTCCGCCCCGCGCGGCGTGGTGGTGACCCACGGGAACCTGCTGGACAACGAGCGGGTCATGACCGAGCGGATGGGCCACACCCCGGACACCATCGCGGAGTACGACCACGAGCTGTTCGTCAGCTGGCTGCCCGTCTACCACGACCTGGGCCTGATAGGCCCGGTCCTGAACACGGTCTACCTGGGCGCGACCGCCACGCTCTTCTCCCCGCTGCACTTCCTCCAGCAGCCGACGCGCTGGCTGAGCGCCCTCAACCACTACCGCCCGCACACCAGCGGCGGCCCCAATTTCGCGTACGAGCTCTGCCTCAAGCACGCCACGCCCGACCTTCTCGACGGCCTCGACCTGAGTCGCTGGAAGGTCGCCTTCAACGGTGCCGAACCGGTGCGGGCGGCCACCCTGCGGCGGTTCACCGAGACCTTCGGCGCGGCCGGTTTCCGCCGCGAGGCCTTCAACCCGTGCTACGGCCTGGCCGAGGCCACGCTGATGGTCACCAGCAGCTCGATAACGGCCCCGCCCACTCTGATCGAGGCCGCCGAGACCGGACCGCACGCCGGCGCGGCGGACGCGGCGGCGGTCGGCTCCGGCCGGCCCGGCTCCGGCACGACCGTGGTGATCGCCGACCCGGAGCGGCAGGAAAAGCTGCCTGACGGTGAGGTCGGCGAGATCTGGGTCGCCGGCGCGAGCGTCGCCAAGGGCTACTGGCGCAACGCCCTCGCCACCCGCGAGACCTTCCGGGCCACACTGAAGGGCCCCGAAGCCGGTGACGTCCGCTTCCTGCGGACCGGCGACCTCGGATTCCTGCGCGACGGCGAACTGTTCGTCACCGGCCGCCTCAAGGATTTGATAGTCATCGACGGACGCAATCACTACCCGCAGGACCTGGAGCTGTCCGCCGAGATGTCCCACTGGGCACTGCGGCCCGGCTGCACCGCCGCGTTCTCCGTGGACGGCGCGGGCAGCGGAGCAGACGGCGGAGCGGAAGGCGGAGTGGACGGCGCAGTCGAGGGTGAGCAGCCCGTCATCGTCGCCGAGATCGCCCCGGAGGCGGTGGGCGAGTCCGAGAAGATCACCGACCTGATCCGCAGCGCGATCGGCGAGGCCCACGGCCTGTCGGTGCGCGATGTCGTGCTGGTCCGCCCCGGCACCATCCCCAAGACGTCCAGCGGGAAGATCCAGCGCCGCGCCTCCCGGGAGGCGTACCTCGCCGGCACCCTCGCCGTGATCGGCGCGCCCGCCATGGGATGACATCGGCCGCCACCGCCACCGCCACCGCCGACGCGCCTGTCCGCGCCGGTGGCGCCAGGACGCACCGTGCGTCGGCCGTACACCGGCCGCATCAGCCGTACACCGTCAGTACACGCGCGTACCAGCCGTATCGGTCGTACGGACACGTATCGGTCGTACGGAACCGCCTGAGCCCGAGTTCACGAGGACACCTGTCTAGATGCCTGCGAACGAGTCCCCGAAGCAGTTCCCCGGGATGTCCGTCACGACCTCCGAGGGCGTACGGGCCTGGCTGGCGTCGGCCGTCGCCGAGGCGGCCGGGCTCGACCCGCTGTCCGTCGACCAGGAGCGGCCGATCGCCGAATTCGGCCTGGGGTCACGCCAGTTGGTGACACTGGCCGCGGACCTCTCCGAGCGGATCGGCCGCCCCCTGGACCCGTCCCTCGTCTTCGACCACCCCACGATCGCGGCGATCAGCGAGGCCGTCTTCGACGACAGGCACCCCGTCGGTGCGGCGGAAGCCAACCCGGCGTCGACGGACCCGGCGTCGGCGGGCGCTTCCGTACGGGCAGGTGATTCCGCACGGGCAGGTGCTTCTGCGCGGGCGGGCGATTCCGTCCGGGCGGACGACGACATCGCGATCATCTCCATGGCCTGCCGCTTCCCCGGCGGCGCCGACGACCCCGAGGCACTGTGGCGGCTCCTGGCCGCGGGCGAGGACACCATCTCCGAGGTGCCCGTGGGCCGTTGGGACACTCAAGGGCTCTACGATCCCGACCCGGAGGCCACCGGCAAGGCGTACACCCTGCGCGGCGGCTTCCTCTCCGACATCGACCGTTTCGACGCGTCCTTCTTCGGGATATCGCCGCGCGAGGCCGCGGCCATGGACCCGCAGCAGCGGCTGCTGCTGCAGACCGGCTGGGAGGCGATCGAGCGCGCCGGGATCGTCCCTGAGACGCTCAACGGCAGCTCCACGGGCGTCTACATAGGCCTGTACGACAGCGGATACCTGGCCTCGGCCGGACTGGGACAGCTGGACGGGCACGTCGGCACGGGCTCGGCGGCGAGCGTGGCCTCAGGCCGGATCGCGTACACCCTTGGTCTCCAGGGCCCGGCGGTGACCGTCGACACCGCTTGCTCTTCCTCGCTCGTCTCCCTGCATCTGGCGGCGCGGGCGCTGGCCGGAGGCGAGTGCGACCTCGCGCTGGCGGGCGGCGCGACGCTCCTGGTGACCCCGCGCGGGCACGTCGAGTTCAGCAGGCTGCGCGGGCTGTCGCCGTCCGGGCGGTGCAGCCCGTTCTCGGCCGACGCGGACGGCGTGGTGTGGGCCGAGGGCTGCGGTCTGGTGCTGCTCAAGCGGCTCGCGGACGCCCGCCGGGACGGCGACCGGGTGCTCGCGGTCGTCAAGGGCTCGGCGATCAACCAGGACGGCCGCAGCCAGGGCCTGAGCGCCCCGAACGGCCCGGCGCAGGAGCGGGTGCTGCGTGCCGCCCTGGACGCCGCCGGGCTCCGGCCGGACGACCTGGACCACGTCGAGGCGCACGGCACGGGCACGCGGCTCGGCGACCCCATCGAGGGCCGGGCGCTGGCCGCCGTCTTCGGTCCTGGCCGCCCGGCCGACCGGCCGCTCGGCGTCGGCTCGCTGAAGTCCAACATCGGTCACACCCAGGCCGCGGCGGGCATCGGCGGCGTCATCAAGACCGTGCTGGCCCTCGGCCACGAACTCCTCCCGGCGTCGCTGCACGCCGAGACCCCGACCGAGCACGTCGACTGGGCGGGCGGCGGCCTGCGCGTGCACAGTGGCGCCCAGGCGTGGCCACGGAGCGGCGACCGGGTGCGGCGGGCCGGGGTGAGCGCGTTCGGGATCAGCGGCACGAACGCGCATGTGGTGCTGGAAGAGGCGCCCGAGGACCTGGCGCGGCCCACCGCGGACCTGCCGGGCACGGAACAGCCCACCGCGGACCTGCCGCGCACCGACCTACCCGCCGCGGACCTGCCCGGAAAGACCCTCTTCCCGCTCTCCGCCCGCACCCTCCCCGCCCTCCAGGGACAGGCCGGCCGCCTCCTCGAAGTGCTCACGGAACAGCCGCGGTTGCCGCTGCCCGCCGTGGCCGGAACGCTGACCCACCACCGCACGCATTTCGAGCACCGAGCCGTCATACAGGCCGGCAACCGCGACGACCTGCTGACCGCACTGCGCGGACTTGCCCGGACACCGCTCGACCTTGCCGAGGGACAGCCCGCCACCGACCTGGTCGTCGGCCCCCAACGGACCCTTCCCCCGGGCAAGTTGGCCTTCGTCTTCCCCGGTCAGGGCGCCCAGTGGGCCGGCATGGCCCGCGACCTGCTCGATCGCTCCCCGGTGTTCGAGGACGAACTCGACCGCTGCGACGCCGCCCTGCGCCCGTTCACCACCTGGTCGGTGGCGGCCGCCCTACGCGGCGACGCGGGCGCCCCGCCCCTGGACCGCGTGGACGTCGTCCAGCCGGTCCTCTTCGCCGTGATGGTGTCCCTGGCCGCCGTGTGGCGGGCCCGTGGCGTTCGGCCGGACGCCGTGATCGGGCACAGCCAGGGCGAGGTCGCCGCGGCCTGCGTCGCCGGGGCGCTCAGCCTCAACGACGCGGCCGCGGTGGTCGCCCTGCGCAGCCAGGCTCTGACCGAGCTGTCCGGCACCGGCGGCATGGCCGTCGTCGGCCTGCCGCACACCGAGGTGCAGGCCCGCCTCGCCGAGCTCGACGGCCGGGTGTCCGTCGCCGCCGTGAACAGCGGCCGTTCGACGGTGATCGCCGGTGAGGTGGAGCCACTGGAAGCCCTGCTGGCCGACCTCGACCGGCAACAGGTGTTCGTCCGCCGCCTGGACGTCGACTACGCCTCCCACAGCGCCCAGGTCGAGCCGGTGCGCGCGACCATCCTCGACGAACTCGACGGCGTCACCACCTACCCGACGTCCGTCGCCTGGTACTCCACCGTCTCCGGCGAGCCGGTCACCGAGGAGCTGGAAGCCGACTACTGGTACACCAACCTCCGCGAACCCGTCCGCTTCGCGCCCACCGTGGAGCGCATGACGTCCGACGGCTACCGGTACTTCGTCGAACTCAGCCCACACCCGTCCCTGCTCACCGCCCTGAGCACCGTCGCCGAGGACTCCGACCACGCCCTGGTCGCCGTGGGATCGCTCCGCCGCGACGAGGGCGGGCCCGCCTGTCTCGACCGGGCCGCCGCCGAACTGCACGTCCACGGACGGCGGATCGACTGGCGGCGCCTGGTCCCCGACACGGCGACAGCGGCGGACCTGCCGACGTACGCCTGGGATCCGGAGCGCCACTGGATCGAGCCCGAGTCCGCCGCCGTCACCCCCGGTCTCTTCGACCGCGCCGCGCACCCGTTGCTCGGCATCCAGTTGCAGTCGGCGGACGAGACCCGCTGGACCTTCCGCAACGAGTGGTCCCCGGCCACCGCCGACTGGCTGCCCGACCACGCCGTGTTCGGACGGACCGTGGTGTCGGGCACCACGCTGATGGAGCTGTGCCGCGCCGCGCTCGCCGTGGCCCGCCCCGACGATCCCGGTGACGTCACCGAACTGCTCCTCCTCTCGCCCCTGACGCTGCCCGAGTCCGGCACGGTCGAGGTGTCCGTCGAGGTGGTCACCGACGGTCCCGTACCGGAGATCACCGTGCACAGCCGTCCGCGCGGCCAGGAGACCACCGGCTGGACCTGGACCCTGCACGCCACCGCGTCGGCGGCCGAGCCCGCTCCGATGACGGCGGGGCAGCCGCCCGTGTGGCCGGAGGCGGCCGAGCCGGCCTGGAGCCCGCGGACGTACGAGCGGCTGACCGGGCTCGGCCTCGGCTACGGCCCGGCCTTCCAGGGCGTACGGTCGGCGGTCGTGACCGGCGACGGCGAGCTGCTGGCCCGCCTCTCGCTGCCGCCCGTGGCCCGCGACGCGGCCGACCCGTACCCGGTCCATCCGGCGCTGCTGGACGCCGCGCTGCACGTGGCCGCCGCGTTCGATGCGCGCGACGCGTCCGACGGCCGGGTACTGCTGCCGGTCGCGGTGGGCCGCTGCGTGCTGCCGCCCGGCGGCGCGACCGACCTCACCGCGTCCGTACGGCGATCGGGCGGCTCCGGTACGGACCTCACGCTGGACGTGACGCTGTGGGACGCCGACGGTCTCCCGGCGGGCCGCCTGGAGGGCGTACGGCTGCGGGCCGCCGAACCGGCGGACCTGAACGGCGTCTCCGCGAACGGCCGGCACCTGTACGAGGTGGCGTGGACGGCCGTACCCGAAGAGCCTGCGGGGGCCTCGGGCACCGAGTGGACCGTCCTGGGCGACCACTCTGACCCGGAGGTCGCGACGGCCCTGCGAGGCTTGGAGGCGGCGGGGATCCAGGTGCTCGGGGCGGGCGCCGACATGCCCCCACAGCTGCCCGAGACCAGCGTCGACGTCCTCGTACGGTTCTGGTCGCGCCCGGCGCCGGGGACCGAACCGGCCGCCGCGGCGCAGGAGTTGGCGGACACCGCACTTGCCGAGCTGCGGGCACTGATCGCCCTCCCGCAGGACGAGGCGCCCGCCCGGACCGTCTGGGTGACCCGCGGGGCGATCGCGGCCGGCGACGGGGACACGGTGCCCGCCTTGGCCCAGTCGGTTCTGTGGGGCCTGGCCCGCAGCGCCCGCACCGAGCACCCGGACCTCGGACTGACCCTGCTCGACCTCGACGGCTCCGATCCGGCGGACGCTCTGCCGGCCGCCGTGGCGTGCGCCGACGAGCCCGAACTCGCCCTCCGCTCAGGCGCGTTGCTCGCCCCTCGGCTGGTGCGCGCCCGTACCGCGAACGAGACGCGGATCCCGGCCGGGGACGGCAACGGCCGCCCCGCCTTGATACCCACCGACGGCACAGTGCTGATCACCGGCGGTCTGGGCGCGGTCGGCCGCCACATCGCCCGCCTCCTCGCCGAACACGGCGTCCAGCGCCTGGTCCTGACGTCTCGCCAGGGATCCGACGACCCGCGCACGGCCGAGGTGACCGCCGAACTGACCGAGCTCGGCGCCGAGGTCGAAGTGGCGGCGTGCGACGTCGCGGACGCGGCGGCCGTGGCCGGCGTACTCGCCCGTATCGGCGACGAATCGCCGCTGCGCGGCGTCGTGCACTGCGCCGGTGTCCTGGCCGACGGGGTGGTCGCCGAACTGACGCCCGAGCGCCTCGCGCAGGTGCTGCGCCCCAAGGTCGACGGCGCCGCCCACCTGCACCGGCTCACCGCCGACGCACCACTCGACCTCTTCCTGCTGGTCTCCTCGGCCGCCGGAGTCGTCGGCAACGCGGGCCAGAGCAACTACGCGGCGGCCAACGTCTTCCTCGACCAACTGGCCCATCACCGGCGGGCCTTGGGCCTGCCCGGTGTCTCGGTCTCCTTCGGCGCCTGGGCAGGCGAGGGCCTGGCCGCCGAACACGCCGACCTGGACCGGATGGCCCGCCTCGGCCACCGCGCCCTCACCCCCGACCAGGGCCGCGAACTCGTCGAACTCGCCCTGCGGCGGGGCGCACCGCACCTGGTCGCCTCGGCCCTGGACCTGCCCCGACTGCGCGAGACCGCGGCCACAGGCGGCACCGCGGCGGCGCTGTGGCGCTCGCTGCTGCCGGCGCCCCGCACCGGCCGGGCCCGCGGCGACGGCCTGGCGGACCGCCTGGCCCGGCTGCCGGAGGCCGAACGCACCGAGCGTGTCCTGGCCCTGGTCCGCGACGAGGCCTCCCGCGCACTCGGCCTGCGCTCGGCGGAGTCCGTCCGCCCCGACCAGCCGCTGCGCGAACTCGGCATGGACTCGGTGACGGCGGTCGAACTCCGCAACCGCATCGGCACCCGCATCGACGCCAAGCTCCCCGCCACCCTGCTGTTCGACCACCCCACTCCAGCCCGCCTCGCCGAGTACCTGCTGACCACCGCACTCGCGGCCGGCGGCCGTACGCCCCACCGAACCGCCCGCGCCGCCCGACCGCGGCAGCTCACCCACACGACGACGACATCGGCGTCCGACGAGCCGCTGGCCGTGGTGGCCATGGCATGCCGCCTCCCGGGTGGTGTGAGCGATCCGGAGGGTCTGTGGCGCCTGGTCGCGGAGGGCCGTGACGCGGTGGGCCCGTTCCCGGCGGGACGCTGGGACGTGGAGTCGCTGTACGACCCCGACCCGGACGCCCTGGGCAAGTCGTACGCCCGCGAAGGCGGCTTCCTGGACGACGACGTCCTCGAGTCCTTCGACGCGGGCTTCTTCGGGATCACTCCGAAGGAGGCGGCGGCCATGGACCCGCAGCAGCGCCTGCTCCTGGAGACGGCGTGGGAGGCGCTGGAGCGGGCCGGGATCGTGCCCGCCGAGCTGGCGGGGAGCACCACCGGCGTGTACGTCGGCATGTTCGGCAGCGACTACCTGTCGGGCTCTCGGCTCGACCAGTTGGACGGGTACGTCGGTACGGGGTCGGCACTGAGCGTGGCCTCGGGCCGGCTCGCGTACACGCTCGGACTCAACGGGCCGGCGCTGACGGTGGACACGGCGTGCTCGTCGTCGCTCGTGGCGACGCACTTGGCGGCCCAGGCGCTGCGGTCGGGCGAGTGCGACCTGGCGCTCGCCGGCGGCGTGACGCTGATGGTGACACCGGGGACCTTCGTGGAGTTCAGCCGTCTGCGGGGACTGTCCCCGACCGGTCGCTGCCGCTCCTTCTCCGACGATGCCGACGGCGCCAGTTGGGCCGAGGGCGCGGGCATGGTCGTACTGAAGCGGCTGAGCGACGCCCGGCGTGACGGTGACGAGGTGCTGGCCGTGCTGCGTGGCACGGCCGTCAACCAGGACGGCCGCAGCCAGGGGTTGTCCGCGCCGAACGGTCCGGCTCAGGAGCGGGTGATCCGGCGGGCGCTGGAGCTGTCCGGGCTCGAGCCCGCCGACATCGACTACGTGGAGGCGCACGGGACGGGGACGACGCTGGGCGACCCGATCGAGGCGAACGCCCTGTCCGAGGTCTTCGGCGACTCGCGTCCTCAGGACCGCCCCCTGTATCTGGGCTCGCTCAAGTCCAACATCGGCCATGCGCAGGCGGCTTCGGGCGTGGCCGGACTGATCAAGGTGGTGCAGTCGCTGCGCCACCGCACCCTGCCGCGCACCCTGCACGCCGGCACGCCCAGCCGGCACGTCGACTGGGACGGCAGCGGGCTGCGGCTGCTGCGGGAGGAAGCGGCCTGGCCGTCGTCGCGGGAGGGAGCGGGGGAGGAGGGGGAGCGGGTACGACGTGCCGGTGTGAGCGCCTTCGGGATCAGCGGAACCAACGCGCATGTGATCGTGGAGGAGGCTCCGCCGATCGAGGTAGAGGTCGGGGCGGAGCCGCCGGGTCAACTCGCCCCGGGCAAACGGTTGTTCGTGCTGTCCGGGCGGAGCGAGGCCGCTCTGCGCGGTCAGGCCGCGCGGCTGGCCTCGTACCTGACCGAGGACAGCGCCCTGCCGGACGTCGCCCACACTCTCGCGCGGCACCGCAGCCACTTCGAGCGGCGTACGGCGATCGTGGCGGGCGACCGGGACGAACTGCACGCCGCACTGGGCGCGTTGGCGACCGGACGGACGCCGCCGATGCCGCCCCGCGAGGAGCAAAGCGGCAAGGTGGCCTTCGTCTTCGCCGGGCACGGCGGTCAATGGCCGGGCATGGGCGTGGAGTTGATGGCCGGATCGGACGCTTTCCGGGAGGAGCTGACCCGTATCGACGAGGCGGTGCGTCGGCACGTCGGCTGGTCGGTGCTCAACGTGCTGCGGGCACCGGAGGAATTCTCCCCGCTCGAACGGACCGAGTTCCTGCAACCGGTGCTGTTCGCGGTCAACGCCGCGTTGGCCGCCGCTTGGCGTGCGCTCGGGGTCGCCCCGGACGCCGTGGTCGGGCACAGCCTGGGCGAGATCGCCGCCGCCTACAGCGCGGGCGCCCTCACCCTGGACGAGGCCGTGACCGTGGTGACCGGGCGCGCCCAGGCGGTCGTACCGCTGGTCGGGCAGGGCGGCATGCTGGCCGTGGAGCTGCCGCGCACGGAGGTCGAGAAGCTGCTCGCGCCGTACGAGGACCGGCTGTTCGTCGCGGCGGTCAACAGCGCCGACTCCACGGCCGTCTCCGGCGACGCCGTCGCGCTGGCCGAACTTCGGCAGGGCCTCGACGAGCAGGAGATACCCGCCCGACGCCTGTCGACGCCGTTCGCCTCGCACACCCCCTTGATGGACCCGCTCCGCGAGGAACTGCTCGACCGGTTCTCCGGCATCGGAGGCACGCGGACACCGACCTCGCTGTACTCGACGGTGCTGGCGGAGCCGGTGCCCGGCGACCGGCTGGACGCCGGGTACTGGCACGCGAACCTCAGCCGGCCGGTCCGATTCGCGGACACGATCCGACGGATGCTGGACGACGGCTACCGCTACTTCGTCGAGCTGAGCCCGCACCCCTCCCTCACCGCGTCCATAGAGGCGGTGGCGGCCGAAGCCGGGATCGACGCGGTCGGCGTCGGCTCCCTGCGCCGCCAGCAGGACGCGCCCGACGTTCTGCTGCGCAGGCTGGGGGAGTTGTACGCGGCCGGGCACACCCCCGACTGGCCGGTGCTGTTCCCGGAGGGCCGCCTGGTCGACCTGCCCACCTACGCGTTCGCCCGCGAACGCCACTGGCTCGCACCCGCCCCCGCCCCCGCGACAGGCGGTTCGCCGCTCCTCGGTACGCACGTCGAGGCCAGTGACGAACCCGACCGGCACACCTTCCAGAGCGAAATAGACCTGCGCGACAGCCGTTTCGCCTACCTGACCGACCACCGGGTCACCGGCGAGGTCTGGCTGCCCGGCGCCGCCTTCCTCGACATGGCACTGGAGGCCGCGGCCGCGGTACGGGACGGCGGCGACGTGCGGCTGGCCGACGTCAGGTTCGTACAGCCGCTGCGTCTGGACGCGGAGAAGCCCGTACGGCTCCAACTGGTCCTGCGGCCCGCCGAGGACGGCTTCCGGGACTTCACCATCGCCTCGGCGGCCGCCGGTGAGCGGCACGATCGGCGTACGCGGTGGGAGCGGCACGTCAGCGGACGCGTCGCCGTCACCCCCGCCGAACGCGCCGGGGAACCCGCCGAACTCGCCGCCGACGCGGGCGAGTCGCCCGGCGCGCTGCGCGAGCGGTGCGCGGAGGAGGTGGACCTGTCGGCTGTCTACGCGCAGCTCAACGCCCTCGGTATCGAGTACGGTCCGGCCTTCCGGAGCCTGGAGGCGGGCCACCGCACGGACTCCGCGGCGCTCGGCCGGCTGGCCGACAGGCCCGCCGCCGGTCATCTGCTGCACCCCGCGGTCCTCGACGCCGCCTTCCACACGGCCGCCTTGCCGGGTGACGCGCCCGGGGGCCGGGCGTTCGTGCCCGTCGGGGTCGGACGGCTGCGGTTCACCGGGCTGCGCGCCATGCCCGTGTGGGTGACCTGCGAGCTGCGTTCCGTGGCAGGCGACACCGCCACCATGGACCTGCGGCTCTGGGACGAGAACGAACAACTCGTCCTGGAGGCGGAGGAGTTCGAGCTGGCCGCGCTCTCCCCGCTGGACGGCGCGCTCTTCGAGACCCGCTGGCAGCCGCGCCCTGTCGCGCAGGAGCCGCCTGCCCAGGGCAGTTGGCTGATCCTGGCCGATGAGACCGGGGTGGCCGTCGAACTCGCCGAGCGGCTGGGCTCCACGGTGCCGCATGTGATCGCCCGCAGGGGCGAGGTGTTCGGCGTGGAGGGCCCCGGTCGGTACGTGCTGGATCCGGCCGATCCGCGGCATCTTGCGCGTCTGCTCGACGAGGCCTTCCCGGACGGGCCGCCCGAGCGGGTCGTCCAGTTGTCCGCGCTCGACGCTCCGGCGATCGGGGATGCCGGCAAGGCCGAGGAGGCGGCTCGGCTGTGCTGCCTGAGCACCCTGCACATGGTTCGGACGCTCGTCGGCCGTCCGCGGAGCGGCCAGGCCCCCCGTCTGTTCGTGGTCGTCCGGGGCACCCAGGCCGCGGGTGACAGCACGCAGGTGACGCACCCTCAGCAGGCGCTCGCCTGGGGCTTCGGTCTCACGGTGGCGCAGGAGTACCCGGAGCTGACGACCACGCTGATCGACCTGCCGTCCAGCGGCGGAGTCGACGCGCTGTGGACGCAGTTGCGGCACGCCGACGACGAACGGCTGGTCGCGCTGCGGGAGTCGGGACGCCTGGTGCCGCGCCTGGCCCGCACCCGCCCGGACGGCGGCGGCAACGGCGAGATCACCCCCGACGGCGTGTACCTGATCACCGGTGGTCTTGGCGGTCTCGGCCGCGTCGTCGCCGAGCGACTGGTGGGCCGCGGTGCCCGCCGACTGGCACTGATGAGCCGGAGCACACCCGACACGGACACCGCGAGCTGGATCAAGGATCTTGAAGAGCGTGGCGTCACCGTGCACCTCGCCCGCGCCGACGTCGCCGACCGTGACGGCCTGACGGCCGCCGTGGACGCCGTACGACGTGCGGCCGGCCCGATCGCCGGAGTCGTCCACGCGGCCGGTGTGCTCGACGACGCCACGCTGGCGAACCTGACGGACGAACGAGTCCTGCGCGTGCTCGCCCCCAAGGTGCTGGGCACCGCCCTGCTCACCGAACTGATCCCGGAAGCCGCGAACCTGGTCCTGTTCGCCTCGGCGGCCGGCCTCCTCGGTTCGGCCGGACAGAGCCCGTACTCGGCGGCGAACGCCTTCCTCGACGCCTGGGCACACCACCTCTCCCGTACCGATCGCCGGGCGCTGAGCCTCGACTGGGGTGCCTGGACGGGCGTCGGCATGGTCGCCGAGTCCGGCACCCGGGCCGCCGAGACCAGCCGATCGGGTCTGGTCGCCTTCTCCCCCCAGGAGGGCGGCGAACTGTTCGAGCGCGTGCTGGCCACCTCCCGCCGCCAGCTCGCACCCCTCGCCCTGGACTGGGGGATGCTGGCGCTCGACCCGGATGCGGCACGCACCCGCCCGATTCTGAGCGACCTGGTCAGCGTCCCGACGGGTGCGGCGGACTCGGACGGCCTCGTCGAGAAGGTGTTCGCGGCGACGACCGACCAGGACCGCGCCGCATGGCTCGAGGCGTACGTACGGGCCCGGGTCGGCGACGTCTGCGGCGGTGTCGTGGAGGCGTCCGCGGCCACGGCCCTCAAGGAGCTGGGCCTGGACTCCCTCATGTTGGTCCGGTTGCGCAACGCCTTCGCCCGCGACCTGGGCGTCGAACTCCCGGCCGCCGACGTGTTCTCGGCGCCGGACATCCGAGGCCTGGCACGGACTCTGGCGGAGGCCCTGCCCGAGTTCCCGCCCGGCCGGGACACCGTGGCGCGGGGTGAGGAGCGGCAGGCCGACGTCACCTCCGAGGTGCCCGGGACCGAACTGCGGCCCGCGACCCGCGATGTCGTACGGCTGCTGCGCAGCGCCCGGCCGGACATGCCGGACGCGGCCCACGCCATCGGCCTGGCCGTACGGCTGACCGCGCCGACCACCCGCGAGACGCTCACCGACATCCTCACCCGGCTCGCCGCACGACACGCGGCCCTGCGCACCGCGATCGTCACCGGAGCCGGGGGCGGGCGGGAACTGCGGGTGGAGAAGGAGCTGGCGGAGCCGGTGCTGCGGTGGACGGCCCTGGCCGCCGATGCCGCCCTTGACGCCGCCGACCGGTTGCGTCAGCTGCTGGAGCCGCCATTCGACCTGGCGAATCCGCCCTTGTGGCGGTTCGAGCTGCTGGACGGCGGTGCGCGGGGCCAGATCCTCGTCTTCGGCGCGCACCACGCGGTGAGCGACCTGCAGTCGCTGCTGCTGGTGGCGGGGGAGATCGACACCGAGTTGTCGGGCACTTCGCTCGGCGACGCCGTCACCAACCGCGACATCGACCTGCTGATCCAGGCCCAGCAGTCGGTCCAGGGGGCCGACGCGAGCGCGGCCGAGTGGCGAGAGGCCTTCCAAGGCAGCGCCCGTCTCGATCTGACGCTCGCCGGGCCGCGCCCGGCCACGCGGTCGTACCGAGCCGGAAGCGTCACCGTGGCGATCCCCGACGGGCTCATGGAGCGGGTGTCGGCACGGGCGAGCAGTCTCGCCGTCACGCCCGCCGCCTTCTGCCTCGGCACGCTGACCGTGCTGCTGGCCCGGAAGCGGGCACGTGAGCGCTTCGTGCTCGCCGTGCCCGTGGACACACGCATCCACGCCGACGCGTACGACGCCGTGGGCTTCTTCGGAGTGCCGGTGCCGTTCCCGGCGCAGGCGGGTGAGGACGAGCGGATCGAGCACGTGCTGCGCCGCACCGACGGCCGCCTCGACCGGGTCCTCGCGAAGGGCGCCATGTTCTCCGACGTTCTGTCGACGCTGGCCCAGCAAGGGCTGTACCGGGCGAACGCGCCGCTCGTCGAGGTGTACTTCAACTACGTGCGTTCCTCGGCGGGCCGCCTGGCCAACCTCGAGGTGCTGCCGGCCGGGACGGGCTACTCCGATCTCGACCTGATGATCACCGTGACCCCGGACGCGGGCCGGATCCGGCTCGACCACAACGTCGACATCCTGGACGCGGCGACCTCCACCGAGCTGGGGGAGGAGTTCCTGCGGCTGCTCGCGGAGGCGGTCGAGGATCCGACAGCGCCGGTTCGTACGGTGCGTACGGTGGCTACGGCGGGCGGGGCCGCCGATGCCCCGGCTGCTCATGAGACCACGACCGTCCCTCGCCGCTCCGTCGCCCTCGCCGCCACCTTCGCCCTCGGCAACCTGCCGCTGATGTGCGAGACGGCGGTCAACGAAGGGGCGGTCGATGAGGGGAAGGGGATGGAGGACGGCGGTGTGACGGTCGCGGAAGGCCCGTACCACCAGGTACTCGCGAGCCTGCGGGACCCGTCCAGCGTCTTCGCCGACCCCGCCACTGCGGTGGGTGTGGTGCTGCTGCGGGCGGTGGACCTGGAGCGGTTCGGCCCGGTGGACGACGCGCTGCTCGCCGAAACGCGCACCGAGTACTCGGCCGCACTGCGAGCCCTGTCCGAGCGGACCCGCAAGCCGCTGATCGTAGGCTTCCTGCCGACCTCACGCGACGACGACCGCCTTGAGCGGTGGGAGCGGTGGGAGCGGTGGGAGCGCGAGCTTGCCGCCGAACTGGCCGAGCTGCCCGGTATCGCGGTGCTCCGCCCCGACGACTGGACCCGGCACCACCTCGTACAGGAACGCTTCGACGAGCGGACCGAGCGGCTGGCCCACCTCCCCTTCACCCCGCGTTTCCAGGCGGCGGTGGCCCTACGACTGGCCGAGGTCGTACGGGCGGTGCGGCGCCCCGCGCCCAAGGTGATCGCGGTGGACGGTGACGAGACCCTGTGGGGCGGCGTGGCCGGAGAGATCGGTGCGGACGCGGTGGACCTGACCGGGCCGCGTGCCCTGCTGGCGCGGAGACTGTTGCGGTGGCGGGCGGCGGGCGCGCTGCTGGCGCTGGTCAGCAACAACGACGAGGACACGGTCCGGGCCGTCCTGGATCGCCCGGACAGCCTGCTGAAGGCGGACCACTTCAGCGTGCTGTCCGCCACCTGGGGCCCGAAATCGGGCCGCCTGGCGCAGGCGGCGCACACGCTCGGCCTCGGTCTGGACAGCTTCCTGTTCCTGGACGACAACCCCGTCGAGATCGCGGGGGTCCGGTCGGCGTCGCCGCAGGTGCTGTCGGTGACCTGCCCGCCGACAGCCGAACTGGAGGATTTCCTGGGCCGGTTGTGGCCGCTGGTCCCGGTGGCGGCAACGGCCGAGGACTCGCTGCGAGCCCGGTTCTACGAGCAGGAGCGGGAACGGGACGCCGTCCGCGAACAGGCCGTTGAACAGGCCGGTTTCGAGGAGTTCCTCGCCGAGTTGGAGCTGGAGGTCGACATCCGGGCCCTGACCGAGGCCGATGTGCCGCGGGCCGAACAACTCGTCCGCCGGACGAATCAGTTCACCCTCCGCGCCCGGTCGGCCGACGGCGGCGATGTCGCCCGGTGGCGGGAGCGCGGCGAGGTGTGGACGGCCGCGGCCCGGGACCGTTTCGGCGACTACGGCCAGATCGGTCTGCTCGCCATCCGACAGGACGGCGACCAACTCGACGTACTGGCCTGGATGATGAGCTGCCGGGCGCTCGGCCGAGGTGTCGAGGAACGTCTCTTGCAGTGGCTGGCCGAGCGGGCCGAGGAGCTCGGCTGCGCGAAGGTCCGGCTGACGGCGGAGCGCACGCCGCGCAACGTACCGGCTCGTCGCCTGCTTGCCGGCCTCGGTGGTGGCGACCAGGAGGACGAGCGGCTGGAGACCGTGGTCACGCCGGAACATCTGCGGGCGTTCCGTTCCTGGAAACGGTAGGCGGCGGCCAGCCTTGGGCCTTGGGAAGCAGTGGCAGTGAGCGGGAGGACAGTGCACATAGTGAAGGGCTCTCATGCGTGACGTGAACGCGGACTCGTCGGCGTACGCCGGACAGCGGGCGACCGGCGAGGCCAAGGCCATCGAGCGGGGCGGGGGCGGGCTCAGCCTGGACGACCTGCTGGCCAAGGTCAGGACGGCCGCCGCACCCACGCCGACCGGCGTCGCTGCGGACTCGGATCCCGGTACGGATTCGGGTCTCGACGCCACCCCGACCGACATCGGTGCTGATCCGGGTGCCGGCATCGCCCAGGCACCCGCCGCCCCGGATGTGGACGGCCTGGCCGCCGCCATCGCCGCCGCGGCGGGTTCGTTTCTGTCCGAGGGACACCTGTCGCCGGACACCGACTTCTTCGACGCCGGGGGCAGTTCCGTGGGCGCCGTGGAACTCGTCGCGGAGCTGGAACGCGAGCTGGGCATGGAGATCGCCCTGGACGACGTGTTCGCCGACGCCCGCCCGCGCAGTCTCGCCCAGCGCTGGCTGTCGGCCGCCGGTCTTGCGGCCACGTCGGGAACTGCGGCGACCGCGGAGACTCGAGCCCCGGTGACGTCGGCAGCCGTGACAGCCGCGGCAACGCCGCCCCCGGCGGCCACCGCGACCGGCACGTCAGCGACCCCGGCCCCGGCGACCATCAACACGGGCACGTCACCGACGCCGGGCGCCCTCCGGCTCTCCGCCGCGACCACCTCCCACCCCACAGCCCAGTCCGCCAACCACTCCACAGCCCGCCCCGAGGACCTCGACCAGATCCTGGCCGACCTCTCCCTCGCCGACCGCCTACCGTGGACCGGCTCGCCCGAGCCGCTGCCGCCCCGCCGGATCCTGTTGACCGGCACCACCGGCTTCCTCGGCAGTCACATGCTCCTCGACCTGCTGCGGTACAGCGACGCCCACGTCTACTGCCTGGTCCGCGCGGCCGACGAGGAGGCGGCCGTGGCCCGGCTCGGCGAGGCGCTCAAGGGCTACGAGCTGCCCTGGTCGTCGGAGATCCGGCGCCGGGTGACCGTGCTCCCCGGCGACATGCGGCGCCCACGCCTCGGCCTGCCAGACGATCTGTGGAACACCCTCGCCCACGAGCTGGACAGTGTCGTCGGCGTGGCGGCGGCCGTGGACTTCCTGCGCGGCTACCAGTCGCTGCGGCAGAGCAACGTCCTCGGTGCGCTGACCCTGGCCGAACTGGCGGCGACCGGCCGGCCCAAGCCCCTGCACCACATCTCCTCGATCGCGGTCTTCAACGAGGTCGGCATCACCGCCATGGGCGAGGACGACCCGCTCGCCCACGCCGACCGCCTCATCGCGGGCTACGACCAGACGAAGTGGGCCGCCGAGGTCGCCCTGCGGCGGGCCCGCGACCACGGACTGGTGGTCACGGCGCTGCGCCCGGGCGGCATCGGCGGCCACACCAAGACCGGTGCCTACAACCCCCAGGACCTCAGCAGCGGCCTCATCTCGGCCTTCGGCCGCTTCCGCACCGTGCCCGCCTTCCGCTACCTGAACGCGGCCCCGGTGGACTGGGTGAGCCGGGTCGCGGTCGGCGTCGTCTGCGAACCCGACGCCTGGGGCTACGACTACAACCTGACCGGCGTGCCCAACACCCTCGACGACGTCGTACGGGACATGGCGCTGGGCGGCATGCACGTGCGCGTCCAGGACTGGGACGAGTGGCGCACCGACGCCCTGGCCCGCCTGGAGGCCGACCCGGTGCCCGAACTCGCCTTTCTGTCCCGGGTGTTGCAGAGTCCCACCGCTCTCAAGCTGTGCGAGGCGACGTTGCAGGGTCCGGCGGCCACCGACGATCGCACCGCCGCGCTCGTCGAGGCGCTCGGTCTCAGGCCCGCGGAACGCTACGACGCCCAGGCGCAGATGAAGACGTTCGAGCGACTCGCCCACGACGGCCTCGCCCGGTTGCCGCACAAGGACGACCAGCCATACCTGTGGTTCTCCGAGACGACCGAGGGCAGCGTCGGCCCGGTCGGCGCCGACGCCGACACTCCTCGCTCGATTCCCCGCTCGACTCCCTGCTCGATGGCGCTCACCCTCTCCATCGCGAGCATGCACCAACTGGTGACGGAGCGCCGGGTGGACGTCAACGGCGAGCTGGTGTGCGCGGCGGTGCACCCCGAGCCGCTGGTCGTGGAGCGGGGCGACGTCTGGATCCGCCCCGAGGAGGGCATCCCCGAGCAGCACGGTATGCGGCACCAACTCCTTTGCTACCGGCTGCTGTTGCGCGACACGGACGGCGGGCGCTGGTGGCTGGAGGGCCGCAAGTACGCGCGGGCCCGCCGCGACGTGTGGCGGCAGACCCGCGCGCTGACCGTCGAGATCGGCCGCGAGGGCGACCCGGCCCACCTGACGGGCGAGGTCGTCGTGCCCGCCGACAGCTACGTACGCGACCAGATCGACGGCATCAAGGTCGACCCACGCCTGACCAGCAGGGAGAAGCGGGCCGCCAAGCTGACCTGGCTCGCCTGGTTCGGCATGGAGATGGGCCGCGGGCTGCTCGGCCCCTTCGCCCGGGCCGCCGCCGATCTGCTCGACCTGCGACGCACCCAGACCTCTTCGGAGCGCAACCGATGATCCACAGGACGACCAACTCCCGGACCAGGCCGACGATCCGCAGGGTCAGGACCACCACGGCCCTGCGCCCCCTCCACCACCGCCTCGACCCGGGGGCCGTCGAAGAGATCCCCTTCCGGGCCGGTGACGGCCTCCGGCTCGGCCTGACCCGCATCGACAGCGGCGAGGCGGACCGGCCCGCCGTGCTGCTCCTGCACGGGCACACCGCGTCCGCCGACATGTTCCTGCTGCCCGAGACCCGCAACCTGGTCGACGTCCTGCTCGACGACGGGTACGAGCCGTGGCTGCTCGACTGGCGGGGCAGTTGCCGGCTGCCGTACAACGAGACCGGCCAGAAGTACACGTACGACGACGTCGCCCTGTACGACATCCCCGAAGCCGTGTCCCACATCCGCCAACGCATCGGCGACCGGCCGCTGTTCGTGGTCGCGCACTGTATCGGCTCGCTCACGTTGTCGCTGAGCATGGCGGCGGGGCTGGTGCCGGGGCTCGCCGGCGTGGTGTCGCAGGGCGTGTTCCTGACGCCGAAGCTCGCGGGCCGCACCTCGCTGCGCATGACGCTGGCCGGGGAACTGCTCAAGTCCCGCATCGACCACATCCCCGTCGACTTCCGCAAGGTGGGCCTGTGGTCGAAGTACACACCGCTGTTCGCGCTGGCCGCCCGGAAGGCGAGCTGCCCGGATCCGACCTGCCAGATCCTGCACAACTCGGCCTGGGGCACCGGCGCTTCGCTGTTCGTGCACGAGCATCTGTCCGAGGCCACCCACAACCGGCTCGCGGAACTGCTCGGTCCCGCGCCGCTGTGGATCCTGCCGCATCTGCGCCGGATCGAGCTGGCCCGCAGCGTGGTCCGCTGGCACGACGGCGACCACCGCTACCGGGCGCTGCCGCCCAACGCGCTGGACGCGGCCGGCCGCATCGACACCCCCGTCCTGCTGCTGGCGGGCAGCGAGAACGGGCTGTGGCTGGACTCCCAGAAGCTCTGCCACGAGATACTCGCTCGCAGGCAGCCGCACTTGGACGTGGCGTACGCCGAGATTCCCGGCTACGGTCACCTCGACACTTTCCTAGGCCGGGGCGCCGCCCTCGACGTGTTCGGGCACATCCTCGACTTCCTCGACAAGCGGCGGTGACGGGCGGCTGCCGGGGCGGTCGGCGACAGCACACTGCAGTACCCGGACCACATCTGGACCACAACCGGGCCCACATCCCAGGAGGCGACGACCCATGCCACAGCTCTCTGTCGACGGCGCGGTACTGACGTACGACGACGAGGGCCCCCGCGACGGGGACGGCGTGCCCCTGGTGTTCATCCACGGCTGGACGGCCAACCGGCACCGCTGGGACCACCAGATGGCCAACTTCGCCCCGAAGCGGCGGGTGATCCGGCTCGACCTGCGCGGGCACGGCGAGAGCGACGGGTCGGCACGGACGATCGAGGAGCTGGCCGCGGACGTCCTCGCCCTCCTCGACCAGCTGAAGGTCGACCGGTTCATCCCCGTCGGCCACTCCATGGGCGGGATGATCGCGCAGACCCTCGCCCTCGCCCATCCCGAGCGGATCGAGCGCCTGGTACTGGTGAACTCGATCAGCCGGATGGCCTTCAGCCGCGGGCGCGGCCTGCTGATGGCGGCATCCACGCTGGTGCCGTTCAAGCTGTTCGTCGCCACCAACATCCAGCGGGCCTTCGCCCCCGGCTATCCGCGCGCTGAGATCCGCGAGTACATCAAGGCATCCTCGGCCACGCCGCGGGAAGTGGTCATGACCCTCTACGCCGCCATGCGGGCCTTCGACGTCCTCGACCGGGTCGGCGAGATCCGCACGCCCACCCTGCTGGTGCACGGCTACCACGACATCCAGCTGCCCGTCGCACAAATGCTGCGGATGGCGACGGCCTACCCGGACGCGGTGATCCGCATCGTGGACGCCGGCCACGAACTGCCGGTGGAGAAGCCGGCCGAACTGACCGCGGCACTGGACTGGTTCGTGACCGACCGAGCTGCTTCGTGACCGATCGGGCGTGAGGCGGACAGCCGCTCTGTGCGAGTGTCATCAGGCTCCGGGCCGCACCCGCGAAGTTCCTCGACGGCCAGGCGTACGGAGCGCCCCGCACCTCCGGCTCGTCCGGGACGGGCACACGGAACCGCGGTGACGGCAGCCCCGCTCCGATCCGACTCGCCGTGACACCACCGATGAGTTCATCCGGCGTCCGTCGTCCTACAGGAGACAGACTGCATCGACCACTCCTCCCGGAGGAACATCATGAGGAAGATCACCGCCGACCTGTTCATCTCGCTCGACGGCGTTGTGGAGGCACCCGACCAGTGGCACTTCCCGTACTTCAACGACGAGATGGGCGCCGCCGTCGGCGCGAGCCTCGGCACGGTCGACACCATCCTTCTCGGCCGCAAGACATACGACACCTTCGCCGGCGCGTGGCCGGAGCGTGAGGCGGCCGGTGGCGAGGACGCGTCCTTCGCCAAGAGCCTCGGCGACGCACGCAAGATCGTCGCGTCGAACCAGAAGCTCGAGTTCACCCGGCGCAACTCCGAGCAGATCGACGGCGACCTCATCGACGCCGTCACCGCCCTGAAGAACGAGCCGGGCGGGAACATCGCCATGAGCGGCTCGGTCTCGGTGGTCCGCCAGCTGCTGGCCGCCGGTCTGCTGGACGAACTGCATCTGCTGGTGCACCCGATCGCCCTGGGCAAGGGCATGCGGCTGTTCGACGAGGGTGAGTCCTCGATCCCGCTGAAGCTGATCTCCTCGGAGACGTTCCAGACCGGCGTGCTGAACCTGGTCTACGCCCCGGCCGAGTCGGCCGGCGACGCCGGTTACGACGAGGCCAAGACCCACCTGCCCCAGCCCGAGCAGTAATCACCTAGGCACTCGGTACTCAGCGCTCGGCGCGACAAATGGCTCGGTCCACGAGGGGGGGGGCGTCCCCCCTCGCAG
>NZ_JBQQCG010000044.1:0-94232 GCF_052245575.1 Streptomyces sp. 2A115
GTGACGGTCCGCATGCGTAATGTGATGTGCTGGGACCGCTCATGACACAGCAAGGGCTTACCAGGGCCAGCGGGGGCACGAGGGAGGGAACGTCGCATGGGGTCGGAGCAGATTCGCCGATGGGAGTCGGGAGCGCTGGCGCACGCCGTCACGGACCCCTTCGGACAGGGCCCGGTGCCTTGGCTACGCGGAAGCGAGCACTACTTCGACGACACCGGCCAGGTCGTCCCGTGGTACGTGGACCACACTCCAACACCCGGCGCAACCGCTCCCCACAACCGCGACCATCGCAACCCGGGCCACAACGCCACCCCGAGCCACCCCCACTCCCCCCGCCCAACCGCCGGAGGCCCCCGCTCGGCCGATGACGTCCACCGCCAGATCAAGGGCTTCGCCTCCACCGGCGCGGCCGCCCCCGGCGAGGCCATCGACTTCCACATCACCGTGGACCCGCCCCAGCAGTTCAGCGTGGACATCTACCGGATCGGCCACTACGGAGGCGACGGCGCCAGCAAGATCACCACCAGCCCCCGCCTCTCCGGCATCGTCCAGCCACCACCGCTCACCGCGGACCGTACGGTCTCCTGCCACCACTGGTGGCAGTCATGGCGGCTCCAGATCCCGTCCTACTGGAGCATCGGCGCGTACGTCGCCGTCCTCACCACCGTCGACGGCTACCGCTCCCACGTCCCCTTCACGGTCCGCGACAGCCACCCCGCCGACCTCCTGCTCCTCCTCCCGGACATCACCTGGCAGGCGTACAACCTCTACCCGGAGGACGGCCGCACGGGCGCGAGCCTCTACCACGCGTGGGACGAGAACGGCCGGCTGCTCGGCGAGGCCGACGCCGCGACGACGGTCTCCTTCGACCGTCCGTACGCGGGCGCGGGCCTGCCCCTCCACGTGGGCCACGCCTACGACTTCATCCGCTGGGCCGAGCGCTACGGCTACGACCTGGCCTACGCCGACGCCCGCGACCTGCACGCCGGCCGCGTCGACCCCACCCGCTACCGCGGTCTGGTCTTCCCGGGACATGACGAGTACTGGTCGACGGCCATGCGCCGCACCGTGGAACTCGCCCGCGAGAACGGCACCTCGCTCGTCTTCCTCTCCGCCAACACCATGTACTGGCAGATCGAGTTGAGCCCCTCCCCGTCCGGCGTCCCCGACCGTCTCCTCACCTGCCTGAAACGCCGAGGCCCCGGAAAGCCCGCGCTCTGGCGTGACGTCGACCGCCCGGAGCAGGAGATCCTGGGCATCCAGTACGCGGGCCGGGTCCCCGAGGCGCACTCGCTGGTCGTCCGCAACGCCGACCACTGGCTGTGGGAGGCGACCGGCGCGCACGAGGGCGACGAGCTGGAGGGCATGGTCGCGGGCGAGGCCGACCGCTACTTCCCGCGCGTCGCGCTCCCCGAGCACCAGGGCCGTATCCTCCTCGCCCACTCCCCCTACCGGGACACCGAGGGAGCGATCCGCCACCAGGAGACGTCCCTGTACCGCGCACCCTCCGGCGCCCTGGTCTTCGCGGCCGGCACCTTCGCCTGGTCCCCGGCCCTGGACCGCCCGGGCCACGTCGACCCCCGAGTCCAGCGCGCCACGGCCAATCTCCTGGACCGCATCTGCAAACGAGACTGACCGGCGACTGTCCGGACTACTGGGCGGACGACAGGCCGGACGACTGGCCGGACAACTGACCGGACCCCCTTCACCTGCGGCTTCCCGCATACGGGAGAATCGAGCCATTCAGTCAGAACCACGGGAGGGAACCGTGTCCGGATTCGTAGAAAAGCCCGAACCCCTCGAGGTTCCGGGTCTGGTGCATCTGCACACCGGCAAGGTGCGCGACCTGTACCAGAACGAGGCGGGCGATCTCGTGATGGTTGCCAGCGACCGCATCTCCGCGTTCGACTGGGTACTCCCCACGGAGATCCCCGACAAGGGCCGCGTCCTGACGCAGCTCTCCCTCTGGTGGTTCGACCAGCTCGCCGACCTGATCCCGAACCACATCGTGAGCGCCGACAGCGGCGACCTCCCGGCCGGCGCCCCGGCCGACTGGCAGGGGCGGACCGTGATCTGCAAGTCCCTGCAGATGGTTCCGGTCGAGTGCGTCGCCCGCGGCTATCTCACCGGCTCGGGCCTCGCCGAGTACAAGGAGACCCGTACCGTCTGCGGCCTGGCCCTCCCCGAGGGCCTGACAGACGGCTCGGAACTCCCCGCGCCGATCTTCACCCCCGCCACGAAGGCCGCGGTCGGCGAGCACGACGAGAACGTCTCGTACGAGGAGGTCGCCCGCCAGGTCGGCGCCGACACCGCGGCCCAGCTGCGTCAGGCGACGCTCGCCGTCTACGGCCGTGGCCGCGACATCGCGCGCGACCGCGGGATCATCCTCGCGGACACGAAGTTCGAGTTCGGCTTCGACGGAGAGACGCTCGTCATCGCCGACGAGGTGCTGACCCCGGACTCCTCCCGTTTCTGGCCCGCCGACCAGTGGGAGCCGGGCCGCTCACAGCCCTCGTTCGACAAGCAGTTCGTACGCGACTGGCTGACCTCCGCCGAGTCCGGCTGGGACCGGGCGAGCGAACAGCCGCCGCCGGCCCTGCCCCAGCAGGTCGTGGACGCGACCCGCGCCAAGTACGTGGAGGCGTACGAGCGACTGACCGGCGGCACCTGGACCTGAGCGCGCACAGCACAAGAAGCGCACACCGCACACCGCACACGAAGAAGCCCCCGGCCATCGCGACCGGGGGCTTCTTCACTGTGCTTTCTCTGAGCGGACGACCAGGTTCGAACTGGCGACCTCAACCTTGGCAAGGTTGCGCTCTACCAACTGAGCTACGTCCGCGCTGCGCCGTGGCGCGAGAGCCACTATACCCAACCTCGCTCACGTGCGAGCCGCACTGCCGAGTGACGGTTCTCGGCGCCGAGCTTGGACACGGCCGACGACAGATAGTTCCGTACGGTTCCCTGCGAGAGCGCGGCCCGCTCCGCGATCTCCGCGACGGGCGCTCCGTCGGCGGCCAGCTCCAGCACCTCGGCCTCGCGCACGGTCAGCGGCGAGTCCCCGGCGGAGATCGCGTCGGCGGCCAACTCCGGGTCGACGTAGCGGTTTCCCGCATGCACCGTACGGATGATCTCCGCGAGCCGCCGCGCGCTGACGGTCTTCGGGACGAACCCGCGCACACCCGCCGCAAGCGCCCGCTTCAGATGCCCCGGCCGCCCGTGACTCGTCACGATCAGTACCCGGCAGGCCGGCAGTTCGGCCCGCAGCGATGTGGCCACCCTCACACCGTCCGCGCCCGGCATCTGAAGATCCAGTACCGCTACGTCGGGTTCGTGGGCCCGGGCCATCGCCAGCGCCTCGGGCCCCGTGGCCGCCTCCGCCACCACGAGCAGATCGTCCTCCAGCGCGAGCAGCGCGGCCAGTGCCCCACGGATGAGGTGCTCGTCATCGGCGAGCAGCAGACGGACGCGATGTACGGACGTCATCAGCCGACCTCCTCGCCCACCGAGCGCGGAACCAGCCGCGAAGCAGAGGGCGGAGCACCGGGGGACAGCAGCGGCACCTCCGCCACCACCCGGAACACCCCGCCCCCGACCGGGCCCGTCTCCAGCGTCCCGTCCACCGCCGACAGCCGTTCCCGCAGCCCCGCGAGACCGGACCCACCGCGACCACCGGAGTCACCAGCGAGGCGACCGGAGCCACCGGGCGACGCCACCCCGGCCTTCTCCACCCCGTCGTTCTCCACCCCGTCGTTCTCCACCCTGGCCTTCTCCGCCCCGTCGTTCTCCACGGTGAGGACGACACGCGCCCCCGCCACCCCCAGCGACACGGAAACCCGTTCAGCGTTCCCATGCCGCAACACGTTCGTCGTAGCCTCCCGTACGACCCAGCCCAGCGCCGACTGCACCGCCACGGGCAGCCCCGCCGCGGAACCGGTCACCGTGCAGTCGACTCCGGCCGCCGTCAACACCCCCTGCGCGCCCGCGAGTTCGGCGCCGAGATCGGCCTCGCGATAGCCGCGTACGACCTCGCGCACCTCGTTCTGCGACTCGCGGGCTATCCGCTGCACTTCGATCATCTGCTCCACTGCTTCAGGTCGTTCGCGTCGCGCGAGCTGGACGGCGAGTTCGCTCTTGAGGGCGATCACCGCGAGGTTGCGGCCCATCACGTCGTGCAGGTCGCGCCCGAAGCGGAGCCGTTCCTCGGCGACGGCGAGGCGGGTGCGGGTCTCGCGGGCCGCGTCGAGGGCGTACACGGCGTTGAGCAGCCACACCGAGAAGATGGACGTGAGAGAGAGGAACCCGCCGGCGATCAGTACGACCAACGCCCAGGCCAGGGCGGCGGTCCCGGGGATGCCCAACAGAAACGCCACGACCCCGGTGCCCGCCGCGAAACCGCCCACGACCGCCAGTACGCGGCGCCGGTTGCGGACGCCCAGGGCCAGCGTCCCGGCCCCGAAGACCATCACGCCCGCGAAGAGCGTGCCCGCCGCGGTGTCGGTGCCCTCGCCGCCGGGACCGTGCTCCGTCAGGGCGAGCGCGCCGATCCCGAGCAGCCCGGTAACCGTACCGAGCGCGGCGAGCAACCGTACGGGCTGCTCGCGGGTGCCGCGTGTCCAGCCGAGTGCCCGGGACGCGGTCACCGCGCACAGCACGGCATGCCCGCACAGCGGCAGGAACAGCCAGACGGCGAGCCCTGCCCCCACCTGTCCGAACACCGGGAGCCCGGTCGAGGCGATCTCGATCACCGCGAAGAAGTGAAACGACCAGCGGGTGTACGTCTCGACCTTCGCCGGCGTGCTCTTCCCGTGCCACCAGGCTCCCGGCGCGCGCATACCCGTCCCCGTCCTTCCGTCGTCCGTCCATGGCCCGTCGGTCTCAGCGTCGCGGTTCCCAGCGGAACCACCGCCGTACAGCAAACACCGCGAGCACGGTCCAGGCCACAGCCGTGGCGACGGCGCCCAGCGCGTCGTACGCGCCGAGGTCTCCGGTCCAGCCGCCGCGTACGAGAGCGATCACCGGTGACAGCGGCAGCAGTTCGCAGACGGAGGCGAGACGGTCCGGCATGACCTCGAGCGGTACGAGGGCGCCGGAGCCCATCATCGACACGAGCATCAAGGGCATCGCCGCGACCTGGGCGCCCTCCACGCTCCGGCTGAAACTCGCGACGACGGCCGCGAGCGCGGGCCACATCACGAGCCCCAACAGCAGCCCCACGACGGCGTAGTGCGGTGCCTCGGGCGCTCCCAGGTCGAGGAGCGCCGCGCAGGCGACCGCCAGCACCAGACACTGCGCCAGCCCGATCAGGACGGACGGCAGCGCGGCGCCCGCCAGGATCTCCGCGTCCCGCAGCTCCCCGGTGCGCAGCCGCTTGAGGACGAGCTCCTCACGTCGGGCGGCGTAGACGCTCACCAGAGAGCTGTAGACGGCGAAGAGCAGGGAGAAGCCGATGGTGGCCGGCAGGATCACCGAGCCGACCGAGAGCCCCGCCTCCTCCAGGTCTATCTCCTCGACCGTCAAGCGAAAGGTGAACGGCAAGGTCAGCGGCACGAACAGGGCCGCGAAGAGCGTGGCCCTGCTCCGCCAGAGCAACGTCAGCTCGGCCCGTGCGAGGGCCTTCATCCGCCCCGCGGCGGTCACTGCCGTACCCGAACCCACGGGTGCGGTCTGCGTCAATGTCTCCGCGCTCATGACACGCCTCCCTTCTCCACGTCTGCCTTCTCGGCCTCGGCCGACACCTCACGGGCGATCCGCAGGAACGCCTCCTCCAGCGACCCCGACCGCACATCGAGCCCCCGCAGCTCGACCCCGGCGTGTTCGGCCCACACCAGGAGCCCGGTGGCGGCCCGCTGCAGCTCGTTCGTGCTCAGCCGGAGCTTCCGCCCGTCCATCTCGTGCCCGGTGATCCCGAGCGAGGCGAGCGGCGGCAGGTCGCCGGGGAAGTAGCCGTCGGGCAGCTCGAAGGAGATCCGGGACGGCTGGGAGGCGGTCACCTCGGCCGGGGTCCCGGAGACCGCGATCCGCCCCGCGTGCAGGATCGCGAGCCGGTCGGCGAGCCCTTCCGCCTCCTCCAGGTAGTGCGTGGTCAGCAGCACGGTCGTGCCCGTCTCACGCAGCTCGCGCACCAACTCCCAGGTCTCCTGACGCCCTTCGGCGTCGAGCCCGGTCGTCGGCTCGTCCAGGAAGAGCACCTCGGGCCGTCCGAGGAGCGCGCACGCCAGGTCCAGGCGCCGTTTCTCACCCCCGGACAACTGCTTCACCCGTACGTCGGCCCGGCGCGCGAGGCCGACCAGCGCCAGCGCCTCGCCCTCCGGCCGTGCCCCGCTCGTACAGCCCGCCCACATCCGTATGGTCTCCGCGACGCTCAGCTCGGACGAGAAGCCGCCCTCCTGGAGCATGACGCCGATGCGCGGGCGCACCACGGCGCGTTCCGTGTACGGGTCGTGACCGAGGACCCGCACCTGTCCGCCGGCCGGCGGCGCGAGGCCCTCCAGCAGTTCGACGGTGGAGGTCTTGCCCGCGCCGTTGGTCCCGAGCAGCGCGAACAGCTCCCCGCGGCCCACGGCGAAGCTCACCCCCCGGACCGCCTCGAACTCTGCCCCGTACACGCGTCGCAGATCAGTGACCTCAATCACGCGTTCGTTCGTGCCCATGAGATTCGCGTTCATGAGACCAGCGTCCCGGCTGCCGAGTGACGCGGGCAGTGCGTGCTGTCATCGCCGCACATGACAAATGTCAGAACGGTGTCAGTCGAGGACATCGGGTCTCGGCAAGCGGGCGAGGGCATACGAGAAAGGCCCCGGTCGCGATGACCGGAGCCTTTACTTGCTTGTACTGACTGGAGCGGACGACCAGGTTCGAACTGGCGACCTCAACCTTGGCAAGGTTGCGCTCTACCAACTGAGCTACGTCCGCATTGCCTCCGACCGGCTCTCACCGGTCGGCGTAAGCACCAGCCTACCTGATCCACAACAGTGGTTGGTAAGCGATGCAGAGCGGGTGACAGGAATTGCACACTGCGCCTTCCCCCTGGAAGGGGGATGTTCTGCTACTGAACTACACCCGCGTGACTCCGTGAGGTGGGCCTTTCGGCCTGGCCCCTCGGCGTGCTCCAGACTCTAGCTGATCAGCGGGGGTGCAGCGCAAGTCGGCTGTTCCCAGGGTCCGATGAGGACCCCGGGGCCAGGCCCCGTAAGGGGGCGCGGGGCTGTGACACATGTGGCTCCGCCGCGATGGGGGACCCCCATGAGCGGGGGAGCGACCAGCCCGAACAAACCGACACCCAACAACTGACCCGCGGAAGCCACGCCTCTCCCTGGGGTCACTGCGCCTCTGCGAACGCCTCGTAAACCCTCTTGGGGATGCGCCCGCGGGCAGGCACCTCCAGCTTGTTGGACTGCGCCCAGGCCCGGACCGCCGCCGGGTCCGGGGCGACGGCCGTCTGCCGGTAGGCCTTGCCGGAGCGCGACCGCTTCCGGCCGGCCTCCACGTAGGGCTCGAGCGCCTTACGCAGTTTCTTCGCGTTGGCTTGATTCAGGTCGATCTCGTACGACTTGCCGTCCAGACCGAAGGCGATCGTTTCCGCCGCTTCCGAGCCGTCGATGTCGTCGAAGAGAGTGACTACGACACGCTGCGCCACGAATATCGGTCCCTTCGTGCGGCACCTCTCCAGCGACGCGCGACGACGTGCGGAGATGCCGACTGTCGGCTGTTTTTATGAGCGATTGGGCAAAGTATCGACTATTGCCAATTCATTTGTACAGTGCCCGGCAATCCAATGTGAAGCTCGACTAAATCTCTTGGCGTGTCCGAGGGCAATAGGGAACGGGGCCCCGACCCGGATCTTTCCCAGGATTTTTCGTGAAGGTAGCCCGTCGATAGGTCGTAGATAGCACCTCGATGCGGAATCGTGATGGCCGTCACGTAGATTCCTACCAATCTACCCGCGTAGAAATTTTGTGCGGGTAGTCTGAAGGAACCTGCTCAGCACCACACACCGGGAGTGCCAGTGGCACGCGTCGTAGTCGACGTCATGCTCAAGCCGGAGATCCTCGACCCCCAGGGCCAGGCGGTGCAGCGTGCACTGCCGCGTCTCGGTTTCGAGGGTGTCTCCGACGTACGTCAGGGAAAGCGATTCGAACTGGAAGTGGACGGACCGGTGGACGACGCCGCGCTCGCCCGCATCCATGAACTGGCGGAATCCTTCCTCGCCAACACCGTGATCGAAGACTTCACCGTCAAGGTGGAGGAAGTCGCGGAGGTCGGAAAGTGACCGCTCGTATTGGCGTCGTCACTTTCCCGGGCAGCCTCGACGACCGCGACACCCAGCGCGCGATCAAGCTCGCCGGTGCCGAACCCGTCGCTCTCTGGCACAAGGACAAGGACCTCAAGCAGGTCGACGCGGTGGTGCTCTGCGGCGGTTTCTCGTACGGCGACTATCTGCGCGCCGGAGCCATCGCGCGCTTCTCGCCGGTGATGGAGACCGTGATTGAGCAGGCGAAGTCGGAAATGCCGGTGCTCGGGATCTGTAACGGCTTCCAGATCCTGACCGAGGCCCATCTGTTGCCCGGCGGCATGCTCGGCAACGACCACCGGCACTTCATCTGCCGTGACCAGAAACTGCGGGTGGACAACGCGGCCACCTCCTGGACCACCGACTACGAGTCCGGCCAGGAGATCCACATCCCGCTGAAGAACATGGACGGGCGGTACGTCGCCGACGAGCGCACCCTCGACATGCTGGAGGCGGAAGGCCGGGTCGCCTTCCGCTACCTCGACTTCAACCCCAACGGCTCGCTGCGCGACATCGCCGGCATCTCGAACGCGGCGGGCAACGTCGTCGGCCTCATGCCGCACCCCGAGCACGCGGTCGAGCCCCTCATCGGGACCGGCCGCACCGACGGCCTCCCCTTCTTCACCTCGATCCTCAAGAAGCTGGTCAACGTATGAGCCGGACGCCTCTGGACACGGTCGAGCACGCGACCGAGACCCCCGACGTCGAGCTGCCCTGGGCCGAACTGGGCCTGAAGAAGGACGAGTACGAGCGGGTCGTGGAGATCCTCGGCCGCCGGCCCACCGGTGCCGAGCTCGCCATGTACTCGGTCATGTGGTCCGAGCACTGCTCGTACAAGTCCTCCAAGGTCCACCTCAAGCAGTTCGGTGAGAAGGCCCCCCAGTCCGACGCCCTCCTCGTCGGCATCGGCGAGAACGCCGGCGTCGTCGACGTCGGCCAGGGCTACGCGGTCACCTTCAAGGTCGAGTCGCACAACCACCCGTCGTACGTCGAGCCCTACCAGGGCGCGGCCACCGGCGTCGGCGGCATCGTGCGCGACATCATCGCGATGGGGGCCAGGCCGGTCGCGGTCGTGGACCCCCTGCGCTTCGGTGCGGCGGACCACCCCGACACCAAGCGCGTACTGCCCGGTGTCGTCGCCGGCATCGGCGGCTACGGCAACTGCCTCGGTCTGCCGAACATCGGCGGCGAGGTCGTCTTCGACGCCTGCTACCAGGGCAACCCGCTGGTCAACGCCGGTGCCATCGGTGTCATGAGGCACGAGGACATCCACCTCGCGAAGGCGTCGGGCTCCGGCAACAAGGTCATCCTGTACGGGGCTCGCACGGGTGGCGACGGTATCGGCGGCGCCTCGATCCTGGCGAGTGAGACCTTCGACGACGCCAAGCCGTCGAAGCGTCCGGCGGTCCAGGTCGGCGACCCCTTCCAGGAGAAGCTGCTCATCGAGTGCACCCTGGAGGCCTTCGCCGAGAAGCTGGTCGTCGGCATCCAGGACCTTGGTGCGGCCGGGCTGTCGTGTGCGACGTCCGAGCTCGCCTCCAACGGCTCCGGCGGCATGCGCGTCACGCTGGACGACGTACCCCTGCGCGACTCCACGCTCTCGCCCGAGGAAATCCTCATGAGCGAGTCGCAGGAGCGCATGTGCGCGGTCGTCGAGCCGGCGAAGGTCGACCGGTTCCTGGAGATCTGCGACAAGTGGGACGTCATCGCCACCGTCATCGGTGAGGTGACGGACGGCGACCGCCTCGAGATCTACTGGCACGGCGGCAAGATCGTCGACGTCGACCCGCGCACGGTCGCGCACGACGGTCCGGTCTACGAGCGCCCGTACGCCCGTCCGTCCTGGCAGGACGCGCTCCAGGCGGACGACGCCAACAAGCTGCCCAGGCCGGACACTTCGGACGAGCTGAAGGACCAGGTCCTGAAGCTGGTGGCGTCCCCCAACCAGGCCTCCAAGTCCTGGATCACCAGCCAGTACGACCACTTCGTGCAGGGCAACACCGTGCTCGCCCAGCCCGAGGACTCGGGCATGATCCGCATCGACGAGTCGACCGGGCTCGGCGTCGCCATCGCCACGGACGGCAACGGTCGCTATACCAAGCTGGACCCGTACCACGGCGCCCAGTTGGCGCTGGCCGAGGCGTACCGCAACGTCGCGACGACCGGTGCCAAGCCGCTCGCCGTGTCCGACTGCCTGAACTTCGGCTCGCCCGAAGACCCGGCGGTGATGTGGCAGTTCGCGGAGGCCATTCGCGGACTGGCCGACGCCTGCCAGCAGTTGGGCACCCCGGTGACCGGCGGCAACGTCTCGCTCTACAACCAGACGGGCGAGGCGGCCATCCACCCCACGCCGGTCGTGGCCGTGCTGGGCGTCATCGACGACGTCGCCCGCCGCACGCCCGTCGCCTTCCAGGAGGAGGGCCAGCTCCTCTACCTGCTCGGCGACACGCGTGAGGAGTTCGGCGGTTCGGCCTGGTCGCAGGTGATCCACGACCACCTCGGCGGTCTTCCGCCCCAGGTCGACCTGGAGCGCGAGCGGCTCCTGGCCGAGATCCTGATCTCCGCCTCCCGCGACGGAATGATCGACTCCGCGCACGATCTGTCCGACGGCGGTCTGATCCAGGCCGTGGTCGAGTCGGCACTGCTCGGCGGCAAGGGCGCGCGTCTCGTCGTACCCGACGGGCTCGACGCCTTCACCTTCCTCTTCTCCGAGTCCGCGGGCCGCGCGATCGTCGCGATCCCGCGCTCCGAGGAGCTCCGTTTCAACGACATGTGCGGGGCGCGCGGCCTGCCCGTCACCCGCATCGGGGTCGTCGACGGGGACGCGGTGGAGGTCCAGGGCGAGTTCACCCTCTCCCTGGCCGAGCTGCGCACGGCGCACGAGGAGACGATCCCGGCGCTGCTTGCCTGACAGGCAGGCCGACCCGGTTCGACCGAAGCCCCCCGCCGACCCGGGCGGGGGGCTTCGCCGTATCCGGACAGACCTGTTGTCGGGCTTTACGTAATTACGTAATATCGGGGTGTGGATCTCGAACAGCGCGTCGCGGAACTGGAGCGGCGTCTTGATGCCCTGGAGAGCGAGGGCCCCGAGCCCGTCGTTCCGTCCAGCGGTGACTTCTGGGCGCTCGAAGGGCTCAAGGAGCAGCTGGCCCAGGTGGCCGACGGGGGCGTGCTGTTCACGGGCGCGGTGCGGTTGCCGACCGAGGAGCGCTACGAGTGGCAGTACGGCGCGCTCACCGAGCAGCTGCTCGACGCCGACTGGGGCGAGTTGGCCGAGGCCTTCGCCGCGCTCGGGCATGCCATGCGGCTGCGGCTGCTCCGCGAGATCCTCGGCGGTCGCCGTACGGCCACCGAACTGGCCGAGCTCGACGACGTGGGGACGAGCGGCCAGATCTACCACCACCTGCGGCAGCTGACCTCCGCGGGCTGGCTGCGGCAGGCGGGGCGTGGTCGCTACGAGATCCCTGCGGTGCGGGTCGTGCCGCTCCTGGTGGCCCTGACTGCGGCTCGGCCGACCTGATACCGAGCGACAGACTTTGGGGGAATGATGTCCGTACGCAAGACCGCGATGATCCTGTTTCGGGTTCTCCTGCTGGCCTTTTTCGCCATCGTGATCGGGGGCTCTGTCTTCGGCTTCTCGATCAACGGGTGGTGGGTGTTCATGCCTCTGGCGGTGGCCCTCGCCATCGGCTCGGTCGTCGGCCGCAGCGGGCCCCGGCGCGAAGCCGCCCACCGCACGCCGGTCGAGGTGGACCCGCCGGTCAGGGGCCGCTGGTCCGCCCTCAACAGCCCCGCCACCAAGGTGCCGAGCCATGGCACGCACGGGTACGGGCAGACGTACGCGATCGACATCGTGGCGGAACCCGAGGACGGCCCGAGGTCCCGCCCCGGTTTCGCCGTGCTGTGGCCGGTCGTCCGGCGAGTCCGGGCCTTCCCCGCCTTCGACGAGCCGCTGTACGCCGTCGCCGACGCCACCGTCGTGCGTGCCTCCGACTGGCGACGTGACCACCTCAGCCGCAACTCCTGGCCCGCCTTCGCCTACCTGATGGTGATCGAGGCGGCCGTCCGGGAGACCGGCGGCGCGGGCGGGATCGTCGGCAATCATGTCGTTCTCGACCTGGGCGACGGGGTGTACGCCATGTACGCGCATCTGCGGCGCGGCTCACTCGCGGTGCGGGCGGGCGACCGTGTGCGGGCAGGGCAGGAGATAGCCCGCTGTGGAAACTCCGGCAACTCCACCGAGCCGCATGTCCACTTCCAGCTGATGGACGGCCCGGACGTGGACTCGGCCCTCGGTGTTCCGTTCCGTTGGCGGGGAATCGGAGTTCCGGCCAACGGCGAGACGTTCACGGCTGGTCAAGAGCGGGCTGAACTTTAGGCCCCTGGCACCGGGGACGCAGCTCCGGCAGGCGTAACCCCCCACCTGGTCCCCAGGAATGTGACAGTCCACCGAGATCTGTCACATTCCTGGAGCACACCCCCTACCCAGGGGCGGCCCCCAGCCCTCGCACCGACGTACGCTCCTGCCATGCCCCCGGCCAAGAAGCGCACCCGTACCTACGACCCGGCCAAGATCCGCGCGGCGGTGTTCGCGCAGTTCGGGAACGTACGGGAGGCGGTACGGACGCTCGGCGGCGACCGGCTCGCCCTCCCCACCCGGCTGGGCGACTGGACCGTACGGGACCTGGCCGCGCACATCACCATGGCCGTCGAGACCGTCAGCCGGAACCTCGACCGGGAGGAACCGGACAAGGCGGAGCTCGCCCTGCTGGACTGGCCGTTCGCGACCTCCGGCAGGTCGGACGACATCGCCGCGGACACCCGGGAACTGGCCAGGGCGAACCCGGACCTCGACGCGCTCTACGCCCGCACCGAGCGGCGCCTCACCGAGCGCCTGGCGGCGGCCCCCGACACCCGGCGGCTCGCCGCCCGCACGGGCTCCATGACCCTCGCCGACTACCTCGTCACCCGCACGGTCGAGCTGGTTGTCCACACCGACGACCTGAACGCGGCCGTCCCGGGCCTCGACGTCCCGTACGACCGCCAGGCCCTCGCCGCCTGCACCCGTCTCCTCGCCGACGCGCTCGCGGCCAAGGCACCCGGCGCCTCCACGGAGGTGCGCGTGCCGCCGTACGCGGTCGTGCAGTGCGTGGAGGGCCCGCGCCACACCCGCGGCACCCCGCCGAACGTCGTCGAGACGGACCCCCTGACCTGGATCCGGCTCGCGACCGGGCGAACGGAATGGCGGGCTGCCCTCGCCGACGCCGAGGTCAGCGCGAGCGGGGAAAGGTCCGACCTGGGCGGACTGCTTCCCTTGATGCGCTGAGCTCTTCCGGATGCGGTGCCCCCGTTCACCCAGAAGGGGAACCAACCACCCCACCCGTCCCGTCAAAGCGGCATGCACACGCAGCGTCTTACCCTCAGCAGCCTCAGCGTCCTGGCCATCACCGGGCTGTTCGCCACCGCCGCCTGCGGCACGGAGAGCGGCGACGACAAATCCGGTTCCGGTTCCGTAGGCACCGGCCAGTCCGTCGAGATCACCGGCAAGCAGTGGAGCGTGCAGAGCGTGACGACCGGAGGCAAGACGTACGACGCCCCGGCCGGAGCCCACATCGAGTTCGCCGAGGACGGCAGGGTGGGCGGCAACTACGGCTGCAACCACTTCGGGGCGAGCGCCGAGGTCAAGGGCGACACCATCAAGGTCGGCGACGACACGATGAAGACCGAGATGGCCTGTACGACCAAGGGGACGATGGAGTTCGAGTCCCGACTCGGCGACGTGATCTCCGGCAGCACGATCAAGGCCGAGGTCAACGACGACAAGCTGACGTTGACCACGAAGGACGGGCACACCGTGAAACTCACCGCCGAACAGCCGGCCGAGCTCTACGGCACGAAGTGGAACGTCACCTCGCTGATGAAGGGCGAGGTGAAGGGCGAGTCGGCCGTGCCCCTGTCCTCCGAGGCCGACGGCAAGGTCCACCTCACGTTCGACGAGAAGGGCACCGTCCGCGGCCAGCTCGGCTGCAACAAGGTGACGGCGAAAGCCACGGTCAGCGACGGCAATATCACTTTGGGCAGCCCCGGCACCACTCGAATGATGTGCTCCGCCTCACTCATGGACACCGAGCGGGCCCTGCTGAAGCTCTTCAACGGCACGGTGAAGTACCAGCTCAAGGACCGAACCCTCACGCTGACCAGCGAAAACGGAACGGGCGTCGAAGCCGTCGCCGCGGAGTGATCCATTAGGGACTCGCATCTTCAGGGATTCCCCAATTCGGACCAGTGGTCGATCTCGCCTACACTCGGTGGCGTGCCACGTGGTGACGGTCGACTCAGTCATGATCTGCTCCCCGGCGAGAAAGGCCCCCAGGACGCTTGCGGCGTCTTCGGAGTCTGGGCTCCCGGTGAAGAGGTCGCCAAGCTCACTTACTTCGGGCTCTACGCCCTACAGCATCGAGGCCAGGAATCCGCGGGAATCGCGGTCAGCAACGGCTCCAAGATCCTCGTCTTCAAGGACATGGGCCTCGTGTCCCAGGTCTTCGACGAGGCCTCGCTCGGTTCGCTCCTCGGTCATATCGCGGTCGGTCACGCCCGCTACTCGACCACCGGCGCGTCCACCTGGGAGAACGCCCAGCCCACCTTCCGTGCCACGGCGCACGGTTCCATCGCGCTCGGCCACAACGGCAACCTGGTCAACACGGCCGAGCTCGCCGAGATGGTCGCCGACCTGCCCAAGCAGGAGGGCCGCACTCCGCGTGTGGCGGCAACCAACGACACCGACCTGCTCACCGCGCTCCTCGCGGCCCAGGTCGACGACGAGGGCAAGCCGCTGACCATCGAGGAGGCCTCCGCGAGGATCCTCCCGCAGGTCAAGGGCGCCTTCAGCCTCGTCTTCATGGACGAGCACACGCTGTACGCGGCCCGCGACCCGCAGGGCATCCGCCCGCTGGTCCTCGGTCGCCTGGAGCGCGGCTGGGTCGTCGCCTCCGAGTCCGCCGCCCTCGACATCTGCGGCGCGGCCTACGTCCGGGAGATCGAGCCCGGCGAGTTCGTCGCCATCGACGAGAACGGCCTCCGTACCTCCCGATTCGCGGAAGCGAAGCCCAAGGGCTGCGTCTTCGAGTACGTGTATCTGGCCCGTCCGGACACGGACATCGCCGGCCGGAACGTGTACCTCTCGCGCGTCGAAATGGGCCGCAAACTCGCCAAGGAAGCCCCTGTAGAGGCCGATCTGGTCATAGCGACCCCGGAGTCCGGCACGCCCGCCGCGATCGGCTACGCGGAGGCCTCCGGCATCCCGTTCGGTGCCGGCCTGGTGAAGAACGCGTACGTCGGCCGAACCTTCATCCAGCCCTCTCAGACGATCCGCCAGCTCGGCATCCGTCTGAAGCTGAACCCGCTGAAGGAAGTCATCCGGGGCAAGCGCCTGGTCGTCGTGGACGACTCGATCGTCCGCGGCAACACGCAGCGCGCGCTCGTCCGGATGCTCCGTGAGGCGGGCGCGGCAGAGGTCCACATCCGGATTTCATCGCCCCCGGTGAAGTGGCCCTGCTTCTTCGGCATCGACTTCGCGACCCGCGCCGAGCTGATCGCCAACGGCATGACCATCGACGAGATCGGCACCTCCCTGGGCGCCGACTCACTCTCGTACATCTCCATCGACGGCATGATCGAGGCGACCACCATCGCCAAGCCGAACCTCTGCCGCGCCTGCTTCGACGGCGAGTACCCGATGGAGCTCCCGGACCCCGAGCTGCTCGGCAAGCAGCTCCTGGAGACCGAACTGGCCGCCGGTCCGGCAGCCACGGCCGCGGCCGACGCGATCCGTCGCCCGTAAGACCCCGCAGCACTTCAGCTGTACGACACGAAAGCTCTCACTGTCATGTCTTCTGAGACCACAGGTGCCAGCTACGCAGCTGCCGGCGTCGACATCGAGGCGGGCGACCGCGCCGTAGAGCTCATGAAGGAGTGGGTGAAGAAGACGCAGCGCCCCGAGGTCCTCGGCGGCCTCGGCGGCTTCGCCGGCCTCTTCGACGCCTCCGCCCTCAAGCGCTACGAGCGGCCGCTGCTCGCCTCCGCCACCGACGGCGTGGGCACGAAGGTCGACCTCGCCCGGCAGCTCGGCGTGTACGACACCATCGGCCACGACCTGGTCGCGATGGTTATGGACGACATCGTGGTGTGCGGCGCCGAGCCGCTCTTCATGACCGACTACATCTGTGTCGGAAAGGTCCACCCCGAGCGCGTCGCCGCCATCGTGAAGGGCATCGCCGAGGGCTGTGTCCTCGCCGGCTGCGCCCTCGTCGGTGGCGAGACGGCCGAACACCCGGGCCTCCTCGGCCCGGACGACTTCGACGTCGCCGGCGCCGGTACGGGCGTTGTGGAAGCCGACCGGCTGCTGGGCGCGGATCGTATCCGTACGGGTGACGCGGTGATCGCCATGGCGGCCTCCGGTCTTCACTCGAACGGGTACTCGCTCGTCCGGCACGTCCTCTTCGACCGCGCGAAGCTGAAGCTCGACCAGCACGTCGAGGAGTTCGGCCGCACGCTCGGCGAGGAGCTCCTGGAGCCCACCAAGATCTACTCGCTGGACTGCCTGGCCCTGACCCGCACGACCGACGTGCACGCCTACTCGCACATCACAGGCGGCGGCCTCGCGGCCAACCTGGCCCGCGTGATCCCGGACGGCCTGCACGCGATCGTCGACCGCGGCACCTGGACCCCGGCCCCCGTCTTCGACCTCGTCGGCACCACCGGCCAGGTCGAGCGCCTCGAGCTGGAGAAGACGCTGAACATGGGCGTCGGCATGATCGCGATCGTCCCGGAGGAGTCCACGGATGTGGCACTGGCCACCCTGGCCGACCGGGGCGTGGACGCCTGGGTGGCAGGCGAGATCACCGACCGCGCCGCCCACGAGACGGGCGCAACACTGACCGGCGACTACGCCAACTGATCAGACGCCGGGTCAGGGGCGCCCCACTCAGGGGCGCGGGGAACTGCGCGATCAGCCCAAAACGACCCGCAGGCATATGGACGACCCGCAGATATACCGGCGCCCCAAGCGGAGCGCCATGCACAAAACCCGGTCCGGCGCGAAACCGCCCCGGACCGGGAAAGCGCAGCTAGAACGACAAGCTCAGCTGGAACGACGTCAAGCGCCGCGGCGTTGCGACGCGGGACCGGACTCATCGTCCTCGTCCGCGTCGTCGTTATAGAGATCCGCGTACTGGGCGTACGGGTCATCTTCCTCGTCATCGTCCTCGAACGGCTCGCCATTCGGCGGCTGTTGCGAAGTCGAAGCGCCCAGCTCGTTGGCCAGACGCGACAGGTCAGTCCCGCCGCTGTTGTACTTCAGCTGGCGGGCGACCTTCGTCTGCTTGGCCTTGGCCCGGCCGCGCCCCATGGCTCGACCCCCTCGGTGACGGGGCTCGACGGCCCCAGAGTCTTGACACGCGTTCATGATCTGGAACGGGCTCTCCGTGGAGAGACCGGTCCGTAGGGCATCCACGGTACCTGAGCCCACGCCCATACGGTACGTCGCCCGCAGGACGTGCCTACGCCCAGAACCCGCGAGGTGCCCTGTCCTCGCTGGTCAACCGCGATTTTAGCCTCTTCTTGGCGAACGACCCGCCGACGAACGTGAGAGTTCTCTCCAACATCCGCCGACGGGTACCCACCGGACGCCCCCGGACGTCACGGACGGCGTGCTTCCGCCATCCGGTGCTCGGCGATACGGTCGGCCGCGGCAGCCGGTGGAATCCCGTCCGCCTTCGCACGTGCGAAGATGGCCAGCGTGGTGTCGAAGATCTTCGCGGCCTTGGCCTTGCACCGCTTGAAGTCGAAGCCGTGCAGCTCGTCGGCGACCTGGATGACACCGCCCGCGTTCACCACGTAGTCCGGCGCGTAGAGGATCCCGCGGTCGGCGAGGTCCTTCTCCACTCCGGCGTGCTCCAGCTGGTTGTTGGCCGCACCGCAGACGATCTTCGCGGTGAGCACCGGCACGGAGTCGTCGTTCAGGGCGCCGCCCAGGGCGCAGGGGGCGTAGATGTCGAGTCCCTCGGCCTGGATCAGCCGGTCGGTGTCGGCGACCACTCCCACGGACGGGTGCTTGTCGGCGATGCTCCGCACGGCTTCGTGCCGTACGTCTGTGATCACGACCTGAGCGCCGTCCTCCAGCAGGTGCTCCACCAGGTGGCGACCGACCTTGCCGACGCCCGCGATACCGACCGTGCGGCCGCGCAGTGACGGGTCGCCCCACAGGTGCTGGGCGGAGGCCCGCATGCCCTGGAAGACGCCGAACGCGGTCAGCACGGAGGAGTCGCCGGCGCCCCCCTTCTCCGGCGAGCGGCCGGTGGTCCAGCGGCACTCCCGGGCGACGACGTCCATGTCGGCCACGTACGTCCCGACGTCGCAGGCGGTCACGTACCGCCCGCCGAGCGAGGCCACGAACCGGCCGTACGCGAGGAGCAGCTTGTCGGTCTTGATCCTGTCGGGGTCGCCGATGATCACTGCTTTGCCGCCGCCGTGGTCGAGTCCGGCCATGGCGTTCTTGTACGACATCCCGCGCGAGAGGTTCAGCGCGTCGGCGACGGCCTCCTCCTCGCTCGCGTACGGGTAGAAGCGCGTACCGCCGAGGGCGGGGCCCAGGGCGGTCGAGTGGATGGCGATGACGGCCTTGAGGCCACTGGCTCGGTCCTGGCAGAGCACGACTTGCTCATGGCCCCCCTGATCCGAGCGGAACAGGGTGTGCAGGACGCCGTCGGTTACGTCGGTCACGGTGGTGACTCCCAGGTAATAAGCGGCGATTGAGGGGCGGGTCCCGTACGGGTGGCGGGTCCCGTGGGCATGAGATTAGAGCCTGCGCCCGCCCGCCATCGGCGCAGTGTTCAGGATCACCTACTCGGGGGGTTGGGCCGTGGGACGATTTGCATAGTTTTCCCGCGCGCCTGTGTGCGGGTTTCGCGGGTTTTCCTGGTGGCTGTCGGGGGAGGGAGCAGGCGTGCCCAAGGTGTCCTCGTTGATCGTCCCGTACGCGGCCTATCTCCGCGTGTACGAACCGCTGGCCGCCTTCCCGGAACCGGAGCGCGACCACTGGGCGCGCTACGCGCGTCGCCCGGAGCGCCCCTCGTACCAGGACGAACTGCGTCGCTCCCTGGCCGACCTGCTGCCCATCCCGCCGATCCCGGTGCCGGTGCACGAGAGCGGCGACGCGTTCGTCGCCGAGGTGGACGGGGTGCTGTGCGTGTGCCCCTGGCGCACCCGGCTGCGCGGCTGGCAGGCCCTGGGAGACCTGGCCGAGGAGCTGCCGCCGCCGCTCCTGGACGCGGTGCTTCCCGCGGTCGTACGCCGCCAGGCGACCCAGGACTACGAGCGCTGGCTGACCCGCAACCCCGACGCCCGGCCCTGGATCCGCACGTCGACCTGGCAGGTCCCGCTGAACTGGTTCGTGCTGGTCTCGGACGAGGAGCGCGAGTACGACAAGGGGACCGGCTCCGGGGCCGAGGAGGACGCGCCCGTGCTGCGCTACCGGACGCCGATGGTGCAGGCGCGGCGGCGGGTGGCGCGGGCCCTGCGGACGCTCAGGGACACCCTTGACGAGGGGCCGCTCATCGACGGCCTGGTGGATGTGGGGCGCTGGCTGGAGGAGTTCCACCCGCGCTCGCTGGTCGAGCTGGACTACGGCGGCCTGGTGCACGTCCTGCCCGCCGCGGAGCTCGACGGCGACCACTCGGCGGCGGACGTGGCCGAGGGCGTCGAGGCGTTGCGCAGCGGCGACGGGGTCGGGGCCGGGGAGGCGTACGGCCGGCTCGTGGAGCGGTGGCGGTCGGTGCGGGACCGCCGGTCGGCGAACTGAAGGCCGTCTGCCGGGACTTGAGTGCCCGAGCTCACCCGCCGCGTTCGGCACTTCCCTCGGTTCCTCTGTGTCACGGGATCTGACAGGACGTAAGACCCATCCGGGTCTTACGGGGTAAGCGTGACGGACGGCACTTACGTGGACCTTGCGCCTAACGCCCCTCCTCATGCCAAAATAGGACAAGGAGTCCGGGGGAGGCTCCATCTACTCATGTATGGGTGGAATCTCAGCATTGCGCACTATGGGGGGTCTGGTGACTCCTGATCGCCACTGTGACTGATCGTCACAGTGGCGTGACTGTCCGCTATGGCATGGTCCATCGGCTTCCGTCGCTGATGAACACCTGGGAGGGCAATTCCATCGGTTTGGCCGACGTGGCTGGACAGATGGTGTAGTTGTAGTGCCGAGGACAAGCCGTTCGTCCTATAACCGACTCGGCCCGCGTCCGCCATTTCGGGCAACGCGGGTCAAGGTGCAGAATTTAGAGGAAAGAACCGAGAAGGTTCGGTTCTCCCGAGGAGGCCGCTCATGACCGCTCGCACCCCTGATGCCGAGCCGCTGCTGACCCCCGCTGAGGTTGCCACGATGTTCCGCGTGGACCCGAAGACGGTCACGCGGTGGGCGAAGGCAGGCAAGCTCACTTCGATCCGCACGCTCGGCGGGCATCGCCGTTACCGCGAAGCTGAGGTCCGCGCTCTGCTCGCGGGCATCCCGCAGCAGCGCAGCGAAGCCTGAACAACAACTCCATAGCAGGGCATTTCGGCAGGTCCCCCACTTGTCGGTACGCCCGAACCCAAGCTCCAAGCGACGCGGATCCTGCCCCAACGGGGTCCACGCCCGAGCAGGAACCACAAGCAACAAGGGTGCGTCGTGGATCGCGCTGGACTCCGCCGAGTCCAGCGCGATCTTTTTTGTGCGCTGGTCATGGGGTGCGAGGCCGGTCTGTGAGCGGCCTTGTCGCAGCCTGGGGAGGCCTGTTGGATCGCCGGCGGTCGGTCTCTGAGGCTGGTGCAATTGCACATATTAAATTGACCAGTTGTAGGTGGGGGGTAAGTTCCACCGGTTTGAAATCCTATGCAGTGACACCCGTCACATGCCAGAGTCCTGGTTCGTGTGGCGTTCGTGCGCTAATGGGGCCGAGTGCATCTGGGGCTGCCCCAGGGGCAGTTGATGCGTGAAGCGCTGCGCACGCTGCTCGGTCCGCTCATGCCGTCGAGGGGCTTTCGTCCGCGGTGGCGCCCTCGGGGCTCTCCTTGCCGCCCGGGCCGGGCTCCGAGGCCAGTCGGAGGAGCCGGTGACAGATCGGACAGTGCCGAGTCAGGTGGCGGTAGCCGTAGCGGTAGCCGGAAGCGGCCGACAGATGGGCGCGGAGCAGAGCTCGCGTCTCATGCCTAGCGGACGCCGCCATAGCCACCTCCGGTGGGGTGTTGGGCCCTGGTTTCTGAGTACCGGCGGAATGTGACGGCGTCAAGCCCGCGGTGCGCTGTGCGGGGCTTGGGAGGGCTTGTGGGGCGAGCGAGGTCTGGCGGAGGTTGCGCCGGCGTGAGGGATTGTGGCGGCGGTGTGCGGCTGCGGGTCCGTGGGGGCTGGTCGCGCCCACGCGGCGGAGCCGCACGATGTCACGGCCCCGCGCCCCTTTGGGGCGCTCCTGTGCGGGGCGTGAGGAAGGGCCCCGCATCCTTGGTAGACGTGGGGCCCTCAATCCAAGCGGTGTTGACGGGATTTGCTGTGCCCGATTGCGGCTGCGCCGCAGGCGCGGCCTCCGCCTTGACGGGGTGGCGGGCGCTTTCGGGGCGGTGTGGGCGGGCGTGAGGAAGGGCCCCGCATCCTTGACGGATACGAGGCCCTCAATCCAAGCGGTCCTGACGGGATTTGAACCCGCGGCCTCCACCTTGACAGGGTGGCGAGCACTCCAAACTGCTCCACAGGACCAGGTTTCGCAGTGCGATTCTTGCGTTGCGCTGCGAGAAGAGACTCTACAGGAGGGGGGCGGCCGAGGGCGAACTCACCCAGTGTGCAGGCTCCGTTACGGGACGGCCGCGTCGATCGCCTTCACGATGCGTTTGTCGGAGACGGGGTACGCCGTGCCCAGCGCATGGGCGAAGTAGCTGACGCGGAGTTCCTCGATCATCCAGCGGATGTCCAGGACGGACGAGGGGACGGGGCGGCCCTGCGGCATCTGCTCCAGCAGCCAGGCGTACTCGTCCTGCATCTCGTGGACCTTCTCCATGCGGCTCGTGTCCCTCTGGACGCCGGTCGGCATCTGTTGCAGCCGGCGGTCCGCCGCGACCAGGTACCGCATCAGGTCCGGCAGGCGCCGCAGGCCGGCCTCCGTGACGAAGCCGGGCTTCACGAGGGCGTCCAGCTGGCTCCGTACGTCCGTGAGGTTCGCGAGCAGCACAGGGCTCCGTACGGACTTCAGGCGGCGCTCACAGGCCTGCCAGGCGGCCAGGACCTGCTCCACCTGGCCTACCGTGCGGACCGTCGTGTCCACGATCTCAGCGCGCACCTTGTCGTACAGCTTGCGGTACGACTCCTCGTCCCAGGCCGGGCCGCCGAAGTCCCCGATCAGCTTGTCGGCGGCAGCCATCGCGCAGTCGGCGAACAGCGCCTGGATGGAGCCGTGCGGGTTCGCGGACAGCGCCAGCTTCTGGGCGTTCGTGAGCTTGTCCGACGCGAACTTCGCCGGATTCACCGGGATGTTGCGCAGGATCAGCCGCCGCGTGCCCTTCCACATCGCCTGCTGCTGCTCGGCCTCGGTGTCGAAGAGGCGTACGGAGACGGTGTCGCCGTCGTCGACCAGCGCCGGGTACGCCTTGACCGGCTGGCCCGCACGACGCGTCTCGAAGACGCGGGTGAGCGAGCCGATCGTCCAGTCCGTGAGGCCCTTGCGCTCCAGGGACTCGCCGCCCTCGCGTTCGGCCGTGGCGGCGGCCGCCTGCGAGATGGCCTGGCGGGCCTTCGGTTTCAGCCGCAGCTGCAGCGCCTCCAGGTCCTTGTCCTCGGCCAGATTGCGCCGCCGCTCGTCGACGATCCGGAAAGTGATCCTCAAGTGGTCGGGGACCCTGGACCAGTCGAAGTCGTCGGCCGTCAACGGGACACCGACCATGCGCTTCAGCTCGCGCGCCATCGTCGTCGTCAGCGGCTCCTGGAGGGGTTCCGCCCGCGCCAGGAACTTCTGCGCGAAGTTGGGCGCCGGCACGTAGTTCCGGCGGATCGGCTTCGGGAGGGAGCGGATCAGCTCCGTGACGACCTCTTCCCGCAGGCCCGGGATCTGCCAGTCGAAGCCCTCGTCCGTGACCTGGTTCAGGACCTGGAGCGGGATGTGGACCGTCACGCCGTCCGCGTCGGCGCCCGGCTCGAACTGGTAGGTGACGCGGAACTTGAGGCGGCCCTGGCGCCACGAGTCGGGGTAGTCGTCCTTGCTTACGTCCCCTGCCCGCTCGTTGATGAGCATCGAGCGCTCGAAGTCGAGGAGTTCGGGCTCCTCGTGGCGTTTGTGCTTCCACCAGGAGTCGAAGTGCGCGCCCGACACGACGTGTTCGGGTACCCGCTGGTCGTAGAAGTCGAAGAGGGTCTCGTCGTCGACGAGGATGTCGCGGCGCCGGGCGCGGTGCTCCAGCTCCTCCACCTCGGTGAGGAGTCTGCGGTTGTCGGCGAAGAACTTGTGGTGCGTACGCCAGTCGCCCTCGACGAGCGCGTTGCGGATGAACAGCTCGCGGGACGTCTCCGGGTCGACACGCCCGTAGTTGACCTTCCGCTGGGCGATGATCGGCACGCCGTACAGCGTGACCTTCTCGTACGCCATCACCGCGGCCTGGTCCTTCTCCCAGTGCGGTTCGCTGTACGTGCGCTTCAGCAGGTGCTCCGCGAGGGGCTCGACCCACTCGGGTTCGATCTTCGCGTTGACGCGGGCCCAGAGGCGGGAGGTCTCGACGAGTTCGGCGGACATCACGAAACGCGGGGGCTTCTTGAAGAGCGCCGAGCCGGGGAAGATCGCGAACTTGGCGCTCCGTGCGCCCAGATACTCGTTCTTCGCCCCCTCCTTCACGTCCTTCATGCCGATGTGCGACAGCAACCCGGCGAGGAGCGAGAGGTGGACCTGCTGCTCGGGGGCGGAAGCACCCGCCGAAGGCTCCTCCAGATGGAGGCCCATCTGCTTGGCGACGGTACGGAGCTGGGAGTAGATGTCCTGCCACTCGCGGATCCGCAGGAAGTTCAGATACTCCTGCTTGCACATGCGGCGGAAGGACGACGAGCCCCGCTCCTTCTGCTGCTCGCGCACGTACCGCCAGAGGTTGAGGAAGGCGAGGAAGTCGGACGTCTCGTCCTTGAAGCGGGCGTGCTGCTGGTCTGCCTGCGTCTGCTTGTCGGCCGGGCGCTCGCGCGGGTCCTGGATGGAGAGCGCGGCCGCGATCACCATGACCTCGCGGACACAGCCGTTCTTGTCGGCCTCCAGGACCATCCGGGCCAGGCGTGGATCGACGGGCAGCTGGGCGAGCTTTCGGCCCGTGTCGGTGAGGCGCTTGCGTGTGTCCTTCTGGGAGGGGTCCAACGCGCCCAGTTCCTGGAGGAGTTGGACGCCGTCACGGATGTTGCGGTGGTCCGGTGGATCGATGAACGGGAACTTCTCGATGTCGCCCAGGCCGGCCGCGGTCATCTGGAGAATGACGGAGGCCAGGTTCGTACGGAGGATCTCGGCGTCGGTGAACTCGGGCCGGGCGAGGAAGTCCTCTTCGCTGTAGAGCCGGATGCAGATGCCGTCGCTGGTCCGTCCGCAACGGCCCTTGCGCTGGTTGGCGCTCGCCTGGGAGACCGCCTCGATCGGGAGGCGCTGGACCTTCGTACGGTGGCTGTATCTGGAGATGCGGGCGGTGCCCGGGTCGATGACGTACTTGATGCCCGGGACGGTCAGCGACGTCTCGGCGACGTTCGTGGCCAGAACGATCCTGCGGCCCGTGTGCTGCTGGAAGACGCGGTGCTGCTCCGCGTGCGAGAGACGGGCGTAGAGGGGCAGGACCTCTGTGAACCGGTAGTTCTTCTTGGTGAGTGCGTCGGCCGTGTCCCGGATCTCCCGCTCGCCCGAGAGGAAGACGAGGATGTCGCCCTTGCCCTCGGCCTGGAGCTCCTCGACGGCGTCCGTGATCGCGGTGATCTGGTCGCGGTCGGAATCGTCGCCCTCCTCTTCGAGAAGGGGGCGGTAGCGTACCTCCACGGGGTACGTACGACCGCTGACCTCGACGATGGGCGCGTCCCCGAAGTGCCGGGAGAACCGCTGCGGATCGATGGTCGCGGACGTGATGACGACTTTCAGATCCGGCCGCTTGGGTAGGAGCTGAGCGAGATATCCCAGCAGGAAGTCGATGTTCAGGGACCGCTCGTGGGCCTCGTCGATGATGATCGTGTCGTAGGCGCGCAGCTCGCGGTCCGTCTGGATCTCGGCGAGCAGGATGCCGTCCGTCATGAGCTTCACGAACGTGCCGTCCGGGTTCACCTGGTCGGTGAAGCGCACCTTCCAGCCGACGGCCTCGCCCAGCGGCGTGTCCAGCTCCTCGGCGACGCGCTCGGCGACGGTACGGGCGGCGATGCGGCGGGGCTGGGTGTGCCCGATCATGCCGCGGACGCCACGACCGAGTTCGAGACAGATCTTGGGGATCTGAGTCGTCTTACCGGACCCGGTCTCACCTGCGACGATGACGACCTGGTGAGCACGGATGGCGTCCGCGATGTCGTCCTTCTTCTGGCTGACGGGCAGCTGCTCGGGGTACGAGACGGCGGGCACGCGGCCGCGCCGCTCGGCCATGCGGACCTCGCCCTTGGCCACCTCCGCCTCGATCTCGGCGAGCACGGCGGCCCGGGCCTCGGGCTTACGGATCCGGCGCGCGCCCTCGAGCCTGCGCCCGAGCCGGTGCGCGTCGCGCAGGGACAGCTCGGCCAGACGGGGGGCGAGATCGCCGAAGGCGGGGGCGGGGGCGGGATGCGTAGACATACGCGGTCCAGGATCTCACCTCGGGGAAACAAGGTGCGAACGCTTTTGCGCAGGGACCTGCGGATGGCCGCCCACGCGGGCCGGGCACGGCGAAGGCCCCGTCCATCTGGGCGGGGCCTTCGGGTTGTGGCTGGGGCCGGGATCGAACCGGCGACCTATCGCTTTTCAGGCGATCGCTCGTACCAACTGAGCTACCCAGCCACGCGATCCGCTTTCGCGGATCGCAGCGGTCCTGACGGGATTTGAACCCGCGGCCTCCACCTTGACAGGGTGGCGAGCACTCCAAACTGCTCCACAGGACCAAGCTTTTGTGTGTGACGCGTAAGACAGTGTCGCACACGGTTTTGCGTGTCCCCAACGGGATTCTTTGCTCTCCGCCACCGTCCCGCTGGAGCGCCGACGACACCGAGAAGATGGTTCTCGATGATCGTGGAGGTGCTTGTCAGCTGGGGTGACGTCGCTGGAGCAGCGTATCAGAGGAAGGGCTACGGCCCGAAAACGAGCAGGGTGGGGGCACTACGCCGCCACCGTCCCGGGTGCCCCGCAGAGCGGCGGTTCCGTCACCTCACTATGGAGTGGGCTCGTCGTCTCCCGCGAGATCGGCGCCGTCGGCGGCAAGCCGCTGATCGCGTTCACCAGCGCCGGCGCGGGACCAGCGCGACGCGCCGTACGAGAACCTCGCAAGGAACCGTACGTGGCCTGGTCGAGGCCGTCGCGGGCGGCGTACTCCCATTCGGTCTCGGTGGGCAGCCGTCCGCCGGCCCACTCGGCGAACGCCTTGGCGTCTGACCAGCCGGCGTGGGTGACGGGATGGTCCCAGCGGCCCTCGATGTCGCTGCTGGGCCCCTCCGGGGTGCGCCAGGTGGCTCCCCGCACGCCGCACCACCACGGGGTGGCATCGGGGCGGGGAGACGCGTCTCAAGTTGACGACGTGGGCGTCGATGGCGAACGCGTCCACGGCCACCTCACGGATGGGGCCCTCCCGGTCACCGGGGTGCGCGTCCTCGGTGCCCATACGGAAGGTTCCGGCGGGCAGGGCGACGTGGGTGTCGTAGCCGGGCGGCCGGGTGCGGGCGGCGTGAGCGCGAGGGCGAGCCGACCCGCGTCGACGGCATCGGCGTCGGCGCGGGAGGGGCACAGCGGGAGAAGTCGGCGCGGCCCGCGCTCGGTGGGCTGCTCATCGCGTACCGCCGGCCGGCGTCGGGGCATCTGTACCGGCGGGCGTCGAGGAGCCCGCGCCGCCGGGCTTCTCCGTCTCGAACGACGACAGGGTGGTGTCGTGGTCGGTCGGCACGTCGTACATGGGTGTCATCCAGTGGAAGAAATTGTCGCCTCGGTCCCGTAGCAGGCGGTACAGGCGGTGCATCAACTGTGTGCGTACGTGTCGGAGTTCGGGGTGTTCGTAGCGGTTGAGGAGCTCGTGCGGGTCGGTCCGCAGGTCGTACAGCTCGTTGCGCGACTCGGGGTTGACGACCAGCTTGTAGCGCCGGGTGCGCAGCATGCGCTGCGGGTACGGGAAGTGGTGGCCGTGGTACTCGGCCAGGTGGTGCTCGTCCCAGGCCGGCCGTTCGCCGCGGGCAAGGGGCAGCAGGCTGCGGCTGTCGACGGCCGGGGCGGGGTCGCTGCCGGCGAGTTCCAGGATGGTCGCCGTGTAGTCGGTGAGGGAGACGAACTCCTCGCGCACCTGGCCGGGTACGGCGCCCGGCACCCGCAGCAGCCCGGGGATGCGGTAGATGTCCTCGTACATGGCGGGGCCCTTGTCGTGCAGCCGGTGGGCGCCGGTGAACTCGCCGTGGTCGGCGGTGAAGCACACCGCGGTGCGCTCGTCGAGGCCCAACTCCCGTACGGCGTCGAGGATGCGGCCGATCTGCTCGTCGATGAGCGTGACGTACCCCCAGTAGACGGCGATGAGTTTGCGGCTGTCCTCGATCGGCATGGTGTCGAACGCCCACAGCTTGCTGTAGTTGCGCTGCACCGGTGGCTTGTCCGCGAAGGTCTCGCCGATGGAGGCGGGCAGCTCCACCAGGTCCGGGTCGTACAGGTCGAAGTACTCGTCGGGGAGGATGTACGGCAGGTGCGGGCCGAAGAAGTGGGTGGCGAGGAAGAACGGGGCGCCCTCCCCGGCCTGCTCGTGCCCGGCGAAGCGGTGGAGCATCTCGATCGTGCGCGTGGCCAGGTAGTACTCGAAGGTGGCCTCGACGGGCTGGTGCAGCCGGGCCGCCAGGAGGTTGCCGGGGCTGCCGTTGGGGGTCGTGCCGCGCATCCGGTCGCTGATGGCGTACTCGGGCAGGCCGTTCTCCTTGAGGTAGGCCAGGTAGTCGGGGTGATCGACGGGGTTGTGCCAGCCGGCGAGGTCCGGGCCCTGGAAGCCGTAGTCGGCGGCGGTGCGCCGGACGCCGCCGTGCCACTTGCCGAGCAGGCCCAGGTTGTAACCCTCGCCGCGCAGTCGCTCGGCGAAGGTGAACTGGCCGTCGGCCAGGTCCTCCAAGTAGCCCACGTTGCGCTCGTAGTTGGCGAGCAGCTTGTGCCGGAAGGGTGCCGCGCCGGTCAGCAGGCTGGCCCGGGCCGGGGTGCAGATGGCGGTCGGCGTGTAGCAGCTGTCGAAGCGGGTGCCCTGCGTGGCGAGGCGGTCCAGGTTGGGGGTGCGCACGTGCGGGTTGCCGTAGGCGCCGATGGTGTCGACGCGATGCTGGTCGGTCATGAGGAAGAGCATGTTGTGGCGCACGGCGGTGCCTTTCGAGTCGTACGGACGGGTCGTACGGACGGATCGCATTGCCTGGCGAGCCGTAAGGACGCGGCCCCGGAGGACGCGTTCGCCCCCTACTCGCCCCGCGCCTTCTCGTAGAGCTCGCCCGCGTAGTACTCGCCCGGATCGGGGTTCTCGTCCAGCTGCTCGTTGCGTACGAAGAAGTCACCGAGTGTCTTCAGCCACTTGTCCACCTCACCGCTCTTCGACTTGGCCGCCAGGTCCGCGGTGGAGAGGGTCTGGACGTGGGAGGCGTCGGCCTTCGTCTGGGCCTCGGAGACCTCCAGCAGCTTCGCGGTGAGCGCGATGGTCTCCTCGGGGTGTGCCTGGCGCCAGTCGTTGGCCTGCTGCAGCACCTCGACCACCTTGCTGTTCTTCTCTTCCGGCACCTTGTTGCCGGCGACGAACGCGGTGGGGAAGGAATCCCCGGTGTCCTTGGTGCTGGCGACCTCCACCAGGTCCGGCACCTTCTTCTTGATGGTGTCGATGGCCGGATAGAAGAAGCCGGCGCCGTCGATCTTCCCGGAGGAGAAGGCGGAGACGATCGTGGACGGATCCATGTTGACCTTGGAGATGTCCTTGTCGGTCATCCCGGCCTCCTCCAGCGCGATGTTGAGGATCATGTCGCCGGAAGTGCCCTCGGGCACGCCTATCCGCTTGCCCTTGAGGTCCTTCATGGACTCCATCCCGGGCTGGCCTATGACCCGGTCGGCGTACGTGAGCGTATTGATGGCGATGATCTTGGACTGGCCGGAGGCGGGCAGCCACATGGCGCCGGGGCCGATGTAGCCGTAGTCGAGGTCGCCGGCACTGAGCGCCTGGATCTGCACCGGGCCGTTGTTGAACGACTTCACGTCCGCGGTCAGCCCGGCCTTCTTCCACAGCTCCTGCTTCTCGGCGATCGCCAGCAGACTGGCCCCGTTGTAGTCGCCTATGTAGCCGAACCTGACTGTGGAGTCGTCACCGGAAACGCTCCCGGAACACGCGCTCACGGAAAGCGACATGACGAATACGGCTGGTAGCGCCGTGAGGGCGTGCCTGACTGTGCTTCGGGGCATGGTGGAGGAATCCTCTCGGTGCAGTGCGAGGCAGTACGAGGCAGTACGAGGGCGGGTAGCGGAAAGCCGTCGGGCGGTTACGCAGCCGAGGCGGCTTCGTCCTGGTGGTAGACGGACGTCCAGACTTCGTTGCGGACGCGGCGGAACTCCGCGGACAGCCGGATCTCCTCCGTGCGCGGATAGGGCAGGTCCACGTCGATGACGCGGTGGACGCGCCCGGGGCCGGCCGCCATGACGACGACACGGTTGGCCAGGTAGACGGCCTCGTCCACGTCATGGGTGATGAACAGCACGGTCCGCTTCTCCTGGCTCCAGGTCCCCAGCAGCTGGTCCTGCAACTGCACCCGGGTGAGCGCGTCGAGAGCACCGAACGGCTCGTCCATCAGCAGCACTTGAGGGTCCACCGCGTACGCGCGGGCGATGGCGCAGCGCTGCTTCATGCCGCCGGACAGCGTCTTGGGCAGGGCATCGGCGAACTCACCGAGTCCGACGAGGGCGATGGCCTCGTCCGCGCGCCGCCTGCGCTCGTCGGCGGGTACGGAGGCGAGTTTGAGCCCGAACTCCACGTTCTGGCGCACGGTCAGCCAGGGGAACAGGGCGTACTGCTGGAAGATCACACCCCGGTCGGGGCCGGGACCCGACACCGGCTTCCCGTCGACCAGGACGCTGCCCGAGTCGGGCGCCTGCAGTCCCGCGGCCATGCTCATCAGCGTGGACTTGCCGCAGCCGGACGGGCCCACGACTGTGACGAACTCCTGGTCCGCGATGTCCAGGTCCACCCCGCCGAGTGCCGTGAAGGTGGCGCCCTTCAGCGGGAAGGTCTTCACCACGCCACGGAAACTGATCCTGCTGTTCATCGTCGCTCCTGCCAGCCGGTGAGGCGTCGCTCGGCCAGCAGCAACAGCCGGTCCATGACGAGCCCGAGCACTCCGATGGTGATCAGCGATACGAAGATCGCGTCCATGTCGAACCAGGTGGCCGCCTTCTGCATCCGGTAGCCCAACCCCTCCTGCGCACCGATGAGTTCGGCGGCGACCACGGTGGCCCAGGACGCGCCGAGACCGATCCGCATGCCGACGAGGATGAACGGGGTGGACGCCGGCACGACCACCTTGGCGAAGATGACGCGGTCCGAAGCGCCCAGCACCCGGGCGGCGTTGATCAGCGTCTTGTCCACGTCGACGACGCCCTGGAAGGAGGCCACGACGCAGGCCATGAACGAGGCCAGACAGATCACGGCGATCTTCGGCACCTCGCCGATACCGAGCAGCACCACGGCCAGCGGGATCAGCGCGAGCGGCGGGATGGTGCGGAAGAACTGGATGTATGGCTCGACCACGGCGCGCACAGTCGGGTACCAGCCCATGAGGAAGCCGACCGGGACCGCCACGACCACGCCGAGGGCGTAGCCGATGAAGACCCGGCGCAGGCTGGCGACCGTATCGGACGCCAGCGTGCCGTCGGCGATCATGGTGCCCGCCTTGCTCGCCACCGCCGCCGGTGTGGGCAGGTTCTCGACCAGTCCAAGGGCGGCCACGACGGCCCAGGCGCCGACACCCGCCGCGAGCGCCAGGCCGCCCAGGACCAGTGGTCGGACGGTACGACGCGGTTGCTGCTGCCGCTGCGCGGGGGCGGCGGCCTTGTCGAGAGGGGTGATCACAGCCATGGGTTCCTCACTGGTGGACTCATGCGTTCTCCTCGGAGACGGGCTGCGGGTAGTGGGTGAGCAGGGGGGTTTCATGGAGTACGAGGGCGATGCCGCCCAGTGCGCTGCCGGCCTCGCCGAGCGTGGCGCGCCGTACGTCCACGTGGTGGCGGGCAAGCGGCATCAGGTGCTGCCGCAGGGCCTGTTCGACCGGTTCGAGCAGGGCGTCGCCGGCCTGGGCCAGTTCGCCGCCGACGACGATGACGCCCGGGCCGACGGCGTGGCAGATCGCGGCCAGTACGCCGCCGACCTCGCTGCCGACGCGGGCAAGGACCTCGAGGGCGGGCGGGTCGGCTGCCGTTGCGGCGTCCAGGAACTGCGCGGGGCTGTCCGCCCCGCCGCCCGCCGCCCGGTAGCGGCGCAGTACCGCGTCGAGTGAGGCGAGGGTCTCCAGGCAGCCGGTCTTGCCGCACTCGCACCGCTCGCCGGCCGGGTCCACGGTGATGTGCCCGAACTCGCCGGACAGTCCGTGCCTGCCCCGGTGCAGCGCGCCGCCCACGACGAGGCCGCCGCCCACACCGTGCGACAGCCTCAGGTAGAGCACGTCGCTGCTGTCCGCCGCCGCGCCCCACACCGCTTCGGCGAGCGCGGCGAGGCGGGTGTTGTTGTCGAGCAGCACCGGCACCCCGAACCGCTTGCGCAGCAGGTCCGGCAGACCGTCGATGCCCTGCGCGTGGGCGCTCTCGCTGCCGGGGTCGGTGGTCGGTCCGACCACGCCGACGCCGATCGCACGGAGCGCGCCGAGATGGACGGCCTGTGCCCGCCCTGAGCCGTCGGATCCCGATTCCGGTCCCGGCGCACCGGTGGTCAGCGAGTCGAGCAGCCGTACGGCGATGTCCACCCGCTCGGGCCAGGACAGGTCCGCCGCATGCCCCTCGCCGGCCGAACCGACCACTTCGTGGGCGAGGTTGACCGCGGCGACATGCACGGCACGGCGCGCGAAGTCGATGCCCACCGCCTCACCGGCGGCCGGGTTGAGGCTGAGCTTCTCCACCGGGCGCCCCCGCTTGCGCGCCTCGACGTACGGCGTGCCGACGACCACCGCACCGCTGGTCACCAGGCCGGCGACTATGTCGTAGAGCGTGGTGCGGGAGAGCCCGCTGCGGGTGCCCATCTCGGCACGGCTCAGCGGACCGTACTTGCGGAGCAGTTCGAGAACGGATTGCTCATGGCTGCGCCGGAGCCGTGTCAGCGGACCGTCGTGTGGGTGCATGCCGGACAGCATGTGAGCGCCGAATATTTTCGTCAATGAGTCGGACGAAATCACTTCGCCGCCCCCATCCTCCAGGGGCAGTCGACCTCCACGCCTGTGAACTGGGGTTACTTGGAAAGCCTAGGCCGCCACCCGGATCGTAACGCTTCGATAACGCATGACGGTTGGAGTCGCCCCGGCTGAAGCCGCGCCCCCGGAACACCCGATCCGGATTAATTTTCCGGGCTGTTGACGAAATCCGGCGGCCGTTCGCATCCTGGGCGTCATGCCGTCACCCGGGCGGCCCGACGAGGGAGGACATGGCTGATGATCAACAACACGAACGGGCCGCCCATCGGCCGGAGAGCCCTGCTGGCAGGTGCCGGCACCCTGGGAGTGGCGGCGGCGCTGCCCACGACCTCCGTACGGGCGGACCCGGCGACGCGACGGGGACAAGCCGCGGCATACCCGGCGAACTGGCCCGACCCCGAACCGTACGGCCTCGCCGACCCCCGCCCGGACCTCTGGCCGCGCGACGACAACTCCCTCGTCCTCCCGCTCGAACTGCGCCCCCGGGACAAGGAGCGCGGCGTGGTCTGGATGCGGGACACCTACGTCAACTGCTTCGTCGTCGGGGGCCGTCCGCTCTACGTCGCCACGGGCACCACCCGGGCGCCGGGCCTCGACGTCGCCGGCCCGTGGAACGACGGCATCTTCGTGTGGGTGTCACGGTCGCTGCGCGGACCGTGGCGGCTGGCCGACACCACCGGAATCCGCCCGGGCGCCGCCAAGGGCAAGGTGTGGTCGCCCGAGTTCGTGGGCGAGAACCGGCCCGGGCGCACGGTCGTCGCCCCCTGGCAGCAGTACTGGCACGACGACGAGTTCGGCAAGCGCGGCGAGGTGTGGGCGCCGGAGGTGCACTACGTCCGCGGCCGCTGGTACATCGTCGCGTGCATGGGCGACCACTCCCGCAAGGTCGGCTCTTTCCTGCTGGTGAGCGAGGGCGGGGTCGCGGGCCCGTACCGGCTCGCCGAGGGCAACCTCGCCAAGCCGTTCGGCGAATCGCTCACCGGCGGGCCGCCGTTTATCGCGCCCGGCGCGTACCACCACATCGACGGCAGCATCTACGCCGAGGGCGACGACGCCTGGCTCGTGCTGCACAACGACCTGTACGCCAAGTTCCGTGACGACATGGAGGACATCGTCCCCACCACGGACCTCCCGGAGTTCCGGCAGTCGCCCTACTCTCCGGAGCCGTACCTCGAAGGCGCGTACGTCTTCAAGCACGGCGGCAGGTACTACCTCCTCCACGCCGCCTGGAACCGCTCGTCCGTCGCCCCGGACGAGAGCACGCGCTACGCCTACGACCCGCCGGGCACCGGCCGCACGCAATACCAGTACGACGCGGTCGTCGCCGTCGCCGACCGCTTCGAGGGCCCGTACTCCCGGCGGTGGACCGCGGGCGTCGGTGCGGGCCACAACAACTTCTTCGCCGACCACGCGGGTGGCCTCTGGGCCACGTTCTTCCGCAACCCGACCGCCGGATACTGGTCCCACCCGTCCCGCATCGCGAACGCCGCCGTCCCCGGCGTGGTCCGCCTGGAGTGGACAGGACCGGAGGGCAACCGCCTCTACGTCCGGCGCAGGTAACAGAACCAACCGGCCGACGGCTGACCGTGCGGCGGGCGCATGACCCATCAAGAGGCACCGCAGCCCGGCACCACGGATCGAAGCTTCCCCGGCAGAGGCAGAGGCAGAGGAAGTGGAGTTTGTGGAGAAGCAGCAGGTGCGAATGGCGGTGAAGGCACTCGCCTGGCAGCTGTTCAAAGCGCTCACCTGCGACTTCGTGAGCCGCGGTGCTACAGGAAACACAGAACGCGACACAAAAACGCGTTCAGTAAATCGCAAGGCGAATACGTGTGCCCTGACCTGCAATAACGCAGAGTAGCTGGTGCCCCCAACGGGATTCGAACCCGTGCTACCGCCTTGAAAGGGCGGCGTCCTAGGCCGCTAGACGATGAGGGCGGACGGCCAATACTGCTGCTTCATCGGTGCGTCCCCAAGAGGAGGGGACGTGAGAAGCATGTGACTCCGCTTTCCCCCGAAGGGTTCCGCTTCTCCCGCGTCCCTGTCGGAACTCAGGACGGTCAAGCCCTGACCGCTGCCCGTGGGCACGACGTGACTGTACTACGGCGTTTGAGCCTGAACCAAACCGAATAGGCGTAGCACCCACAGACCTACGGGCCGGACCCGGGCGGGCTCGGCGACGGCGTCGCCCCCGGCTGGTTCTCCTCCGGGAGGTGGCGGCTGACCTCGGCCGTTGTGAGGCCGAGGCCGCCCAGCTTGATCTCGTCCCAGGCCTGGAGGCGGCGGGTGTCGCGGTCCATGTAGAGGATCGACGCCTCGATGGGGTCCGGGTACTTGCCCTCGATCGCGCGCAGGCCGCTGCCGCCGGTGGACCCTTCGATCCGTAGGCGGGTGCCGTACTTCAGGATCTCCATCTCGTTGTGGTGGAGGTGGCCGGCCAGCACCAGCGGGACCTCGCCGTCCACCTCGCGGGCCGCCGACGGTTCGTGGGCGACGGCGATGTCGACGGGGGTGCCGGCGGTGTTCTGGTCGCGGAGGGCGGAGGCCAGGCGGGCGCCGGCCAGTTCCTGGGACTGCTCGGCGCCGGGCTTGTTCGTGCGGTCGGGAGTGAACTGCGGGTCGCCGATGCCCGCGAAGCGCAGGCCCTCGATCGTCTCGGCCCGGCCGTCGTCCAGGACGTGGACGTTCTTCAGGCCTTCCAGGTAGCGCTGGGTGGTGTCCGAGTCGTGGTTGCCCCGGACCCAGACGTAGGGGGCTCCCAGGTCCTCGATCGGGTCCAGGAAGCCGTTCTCCGCCGCCGATCCGTGGTCCATCGTGTCGCCGGAGTCGACGATCACATCGATCTCGTACTGCTCCACGAGCGAGGCGATGATCTTCCAGCTCGCCGGGTTGAGATGGATGTCGGAGACGTGCAGGACGCGGATGGTGGAGGGGTCCGGCGCGTACGCGGGAAGCGTGGACGTGGCGTCGTACAGCTTCGTCACGTTCGTCACCAGGCGTGCCAACTCCTTCTGGTAGACGTCGAATTCGCTGACGATGCTGCGGGCGTCGCCGACGACGGACGGAGCGGAGGACAGCAGCCCCGAGAATTTCGGCTCCAGGACCGACTTGGGGTTCCACGTCACGAAGGCAGTCCCTCCCGAGGCGGCCAGGAGGGCCAGCGCGAGGCCGCCCGCCGCCAGGGCCCGGCGTGGGCGCCGGTAGACCGCGAGACCCAGCGCCGTCGCGCCCGAGACGACGGCGACGCAGGAGCGTACGGCCAGGTCCAGGGTGCCGTGGCCGACGTCGCGGGCGATCTCGTCCTGGAGGCCGGAGAGCCGTTCGGGATGGTCGACGAGGGCCTGGGAGCGGACCGGGTCGAGCTGGTCGACGTCGACGTCGAGACGGAGCGGGGCCACATGGCTGCGCAGTTCGAGGGCGCCCAGCGGCGACACGTTGATCTTCGTGCCGCCCGAGACGGAGGGGCGCAGGGTCATGGTCGTGTCCATGGGGCCGACCGGCGCGCGCACGTTCCCGACGATCAGCAGGCCCAGCCAGGCGCCGAGCAGGACGACGGCGACGAGGCCGAGGGCGCGGGTGTAGGGGTGCGGCTGGTGGACGAGTTCGATTTCCGGGTGCGTGCGGCGTGCGCGGTAGTGCCGTACGAGGGCGCTGGGCGCCTTTTGTACGCGGTGCAGAGCGGCGGCGGCAGCGGGGACGCGGGCCATTGCTCCCGTATGCCCAAGTGCCGGGGTGTATATGCGGCCTGACCGGTGCTCTCGTACGGGCACGTGTGCGTGTTCTCGTACGCGGTGTCCGTACCGGCCGGACATCGGTACCGGCCGGACGTCCGTACCGGACAATGGCCCTGTGCTGGAGATGACGCGCGAGGCGTTCGAGGAACTGGTCGCCGAGGCCCTGGACCGGATTCCGCCGGAGCTGACGCGGCTGATGGACAACGTGGCGGTGTTCGTCGAGGACGAACCACCGTCCGATGATCCCGAGCTGCTCGGTTTGTACGAGGGGACTCCGCTGACCGATCGCGGTGAGTGGTACGCCGGGGTGCTGCCGGACCGGATCACGATCTACCGGGGTCCCACGCTGCGGATGTGCGAGACGCGTGAGGACGTGGTGGTCGAGACGGAGGTGACGGTGGTGCATGAGATCGCTCACCACTTCGGCATCGACGACGCGCGCCTGCACGCCCTCGGGTACGGGTGAGCACTCGAGCACGGCTGAGCCATCGGGTACGGCCTGAGGCGACGGGTACGGCCTGAGGAGGCGGGGCGCGTGTCCGTGTCCTCTTGTGGGCGGCGGGAGTTGGGCAGGGGGACTCCTCACACCGCCCTCGGAGGTGGCTGCCCGTGCGCGCCATGTACGTACCCGTCCGTCTGGCCGCCGCGGCCCTGGCCGTCGCCGCGTCCGCCGGCTGTATGAGCGTCGGTGACGATGAGGGAGACCGTGCGAAGCCCTCGCACTCGGCGGGGCAGCGGGGCGGCGAGGCGCCCGACGGGGGGTCGGCGGTGTCCGGCGGGGGCCCCGGCTATCACGGCGCGAGTGACGGAAAACACGGTGTGACGAAGCCGAGTGAGTCCGCGTCCCGGTCGGGCTCGCCGTCGGCCGGGGAGAGCGTGTCCCCCGCCCCGTCCGGACCCGTCAAGGGCGGCGAGGGTGGCGAAGGGCACACGGGCGGGAAGAAGCCCAGGCCGGGGGCGCCCTCACCGACCAAGGCGCAGCCCACCACTCCGCCGCGCCCCGACCCGGAGCCGACGCCCACCAAGGCGACCCCCACGCCGTCGCCCGACCCGTCCACCGCCGAGCCCTCGTCCTCGGCGCACCCGGATCCCGCGCCCCAGTTCGCCGACCGGGAGCCCGCACCGCGTGCCGGGGTCGAGGCCTGAGGCGTGAGGCCCGAGGTGTGACCCGTGAGGCCCGCACGGAGACGCGGGAGGCCCGCACGGAGGCGCGGGAGGCCCGCACGGAGGGGCTCGGAAGGGGCTGACCTGGACTGTCGCGCTCCGTTTGCCTTCAGGGGTGGAGGGTGCGTATGGTGGTAGATCGTCTGATCCTATTGCCCGGCGCCGCACCAGAGCGCGCCGCGTGGCGCGTACTCTCCCTTGCCGTGGCTGACCGCATTGAGGCGGTCGTTTGCGAAATCACGGAGTTGACGGGCGCGTGCCGAAGAGACTCCGGAAGGTTTCGCATTCGCATGTCCATTTCTAGTACTGATCACGTCGTCGTGCCCGAGAACAGCGGGGACAACGCAGACGCGGCCGTCGAGGCCACGGCTCCCGAGACGTCCGAGACTCCCGAGCCCACCTTCGGTGACCTCGGTCTCCCCGACGGCATCGTGCGCAAGCTCGCGCAGAACGGCGTGACCTCCCCCTTCCCGATCCAGGCCGCGACCATCCCGGACGCCCTGGCCGGCAAGGACATCCTCGGCCGCGGCCGCACCGGCTCCGGCAAGACCCTCTCGTTCGGTCTGCCGCTGCTGACGAAGCTGTCCGGCGGCCACACCGAGAAGAAGAAGCCCCGCGGCATCATCCTCACGCCGACGCGTGAGCTCGCGATGCAGGTCGCGGACGCCCTCCAGCCGTACGGCGACGTCCTCGGCCTGAAGATGAAGGTCGTCTGCGGCGGTACGTCGATGAGCAACCAGATCTACGCCCTGGAGCGCGGTGTCGACGTCCTCGTCGCCACTCCGGGCCGGCTGCGCGACATCATCAACCGCGGCGCCTGCTCCCTGGCGAACGTCGAGATCGCGGTCCTCGACGAGGCCGACCAGATGTCCGACCTGGGCTTCCTGCCCGAGGTGACCGAGCTGCTCGACCAGATCCCGGGCGGCGGCCAGCGCATGCTGTTCTCCGCCACGATGGAGAACGAGATCTCCACGCTGGTCAAGCGCTACCTGACCAACCCGGTCACGCACGAGGTCGACAGCGCCCAGGGCAACGTCACGACCATGTCCCACCACATCCTCATCGTGAAGCCCAAGGACAAGGCGCCGGTCACCGCCGCGATCGCCTCCCGCAAGGGCCGCACGATCATCTTCGTCCGCACCCAGCTGGGCGCCGACCGCATCGCCGAGCAGCTCTGCGACTCCGGTGTGAAGGCGGACGCGCTGCACGGCGGTATGACACAGGGCGCGCGTACCCGCGTGCTCGAGGACTTCAAGAAGGGTTACGTCAACGCGCTGGTCGCGACCGACGTGGCCGCCCGCGGTATCCACGTCGACGGCATCGACCTGGTCCTCAACGTGGACCCGGCCGGCGACCACAAGGACTACCTGCACCGCTCCGGCCGTACGGCTCGCGCGGGGAAGAGCGGCACGGTCGTGTCCCTCTCCCTGCCGCACCAGCGTCGCCAGATCTTCCGTCAGATGGAGGACGCGGGCGTCGACGCCACGCGCCACATCATCCAGGGCGGTGCGGCCTTCGACCCGGAGGTCGCCGACATCACCGGAGCCCGGTCGATGACCGAGGTCCAGTCCGAGTCGGCGGTCAACGCCGCGCAGCAGGCCGAGCGTGAGGTCTCGCAGCTCGCCAAGGAGCTGGAGCGTGCGCAGCGGCGTGCGAGCGAGCTGCGCGAGGAGGCCGACCGGCTGATCGCTCGGGCCGCGCGCGAGCGGGGCGAGGACCCGGAGGCCGCGCTGGCCGAGGCGGCCGCCGTGGTGGAGGCTGCTGCCGCCGCCGTGGCCGAGCAGCAGGTGGCGCAGGCCGCCGCCGAGCAGGCTCGCGAGGAGCAGCCGCGTCAGCGTCGTGACGAGCGCGGCAACTTCGAGCGCCGTGACCGTCGTGACGACCGTCCGTCGGGCGGCTTCAACCGTGACCGCCGTGACGGCGAGCGCGGTGGCGACCGTGGCGGCTTCCGCCGTGACGACCGTCCCTCGGGTGGTTTCCGTCGCGATGACCGTCGTGACGGTGAGCGTGGCGGTTTCAACCGTGACCGTCAGGGCGACCGTCCGTCGGGTGGCTTCAACCGTGACCGCCGTGACGAGCGCCCGTCGGGTACGGGTGGCTTCCGTCGTGAGGACGACCGCGGCGGCCGTTCCTTCGACCGTCAGGGCGACCGTCCCTCGGGTGGTTTCCGCCGTGACGACCGTCGTGACGGTGAGCGTGGCGGCTTCAACCGTGACCGTCAGGGCGACCGTCCCACGGGTGGCTTCAACCGTGACCGCCGTGACGGCGAGCGCGGTGGCGACCGTGGCGGCTTCCGCCGTGACGACCGTCCGTCCGGCCACCGTGGCAGCGACCGTCCGTTCAACCGTGACCGTCAGGGCGACCGTCCCTCCGGCGGTGGTTTCCGCACCGGCGGCCACGACCGCCCGACCGGCCGTCGTGACGGCGCCGGTTCCGGCACCGGCACCGCTACCGGCTCCTTCGGGCGCCGCGACGACAAGCCGCGCTGGAAGCGCAACGGCTGACGTGCAGTGAACCCTCACCGACCAGCATCTGAAGGGCCCGGACGACCTCGGTCGGCCGGGCCCTTCGGCATTCCCAGGGGCGGACTGCGGATCGGCCACCTATTTTTGGCCAACCGAACTCCTCTGTGGCGCATGTCATACCCCCGGCCGGGGCATTGCTGGGGGCATGACAGATGACGTCAAGACACCTGGGCTGTCGGACGAAGAACGGCTTGCCCAGCTCGGTTACACGCAGGTTCTCGCCCGCCGGATGTCGGCGTTCTCCAACTACGCGGTCTCCTTCACGATCATCTCGGTGCTCTCGGGATGCATGACGCTGTACCTGTTCGGGATGAACACCGGCGGGCCCTCCGTGATCATGTGGGGCTGGGTGGCGGTCGGACTGATGACGCTGATCGTCGGCCTCGCGATGGCCGAGATCTGTTCGGCCTACCCGACCTCCGCCGGCCTCTACTTCTGGTCCCACCGCCTGGCCCCACCCCGCACGGCCGCGGCCTGGGCATGGTTCACGGGGTGGTTCAACGTCCTCGGCCAGCTGGCGGTGACCGCGGGGGTCGACTTCGGGGCCGCGTCCTTCCTGGGCGCGTACCTGAACCTCCAGTTCGACTTCGAGGTCACCGCCGGCCGTACGATCCTGCTCTTCGCCGGGATCCTGGTCCTGCACGGCCTCCTCAACACCTTCGGCGTAAGCATCGTCGGCTTCCTCAACAGCGTCAGCGTGTGGTGGCACGTGCTGGGTGTCGGGGTCATCGTGGGCGCGCTGGTCTTCGTACCCGACCAACACCAGTCGGCGTCCTTCGTCTTCACGGAGTTCGTGAACAACACGGGCTGGGGCAGCGGCCTGTACGTCGTCCTCCTGGGCCTGCTGATGGCGCAGTACACCTTCACCGGGTACGACGCCTCGGCGCACATGACGGAGGAGACGCGCGACGCGTCGACGGCCGGCCCGAAGGGCATCGTCCAGTCCATCTGGACGTCATGGATAGCGGGTTTCGTCCTCTTGCTGGGCTTCACCTTCGCGATCCAGTCGTACGACGGGGCGCTGGGCTCGCCGACAGGCGTGCCACCGGCCCAGATCCTCATGGACGCCCTGGGCGCGACCGCGGGCAAGCTGCTCCTGCTGGTCGTGATCGGCGCCCAGCTGTTCTGCGGCATGGCGTCCGTGACCGCCAACTCCCGCATGATCTACGCCTTCTCGCGCGACGGGGCCCTGCCGTTCTCGCACGTGTGGCACACGGTGAGCCCGCGCACGCGCACGCCGGTCGCGGCGGTGTGGCTGGCGGCGCTGGGCGCGCTGGTGCTTGGGTTGCCCTACCTGATCAATGTCACGGCCTACGCGGCGGTGACGTCGATCGCCGTGATCGGCCTCTACATCGCGTACGTCATCCCGACGCTGCTGCGGGTCCGCAAGGGAGACGCCTTCGAACGCGGCCCCTGGCACCTGGGCCGCTGGTCCCGCCCCATCGGGATCGTCGCGATCGCGTGGGTGGGCGTGATCACGGTCCTCTTCATGCTGCCCCAGGTCTCCCCGGTCACCTGGGAGACCTTCAACTACGCCCCGCTCGCGGTCCTGGCCGTCCTCGGCTTCGCCGCGATCTGGTGGTTCGTCTCGGCCCGGCACTGGTTCCTCAACCCGGATCACGAACGAACCCTGGCCCGCGAAGCCGCTCGCGCGGGGGCTCCGGAGCCGGTTGATCCGTAGCTCGGGGCCGGTCGGTTCGTGGCTTTCCGCTCCATCTCTGCTCCATCTCCGCGCCATCGGCACGGCCGGGTCACCGATACCCGATCGGAGTCCCGGCCTCGTCCGGCTATGCTCGTTCCTGCATCGACACGGGTCGGTGCGGCGCGTTGGCGAGTGCCGGTGCGCGGACCCTTAGCTCAATTGGCAGAGCAGTGGACTTTTAATCCATTGGTTGTGGGTTCGAGTCCCACAGGGTCTACCAAGGTTGGGTAATCCAACTGGTGGATGAGCAGGGAAGACGCCCTCTAATCGGTCTAGACCGGTTGGGGGGCGTCGCCGTTTCCGGACTCCTGCGTGAGCGGTGCGTGAGCGGGAGTGTCAGCGGACCCCTTCCGGGCGCGAGGCACAACGGCCGCCGCCTTCTCCGTCAGAGCGTCCTCGTAGTCACGGAAGAGCGTGAGGTAGGTGTCCGACGTGAGCGTGATCGTCGAGTGCCGCAGCTTCACCTTCGCGTCATGGAGGTCGCCGCCCGCCGCCTTGATCAGAGCCGCCGCTCCATGACGTAGATCACGGAGGTTGATGGGCGGCAGGTCTTCCTCCGCGACGATCGCGCGGAACGTCTCCGACACGACCTCTGGGTGCAGCCACTCGCCGGACTCGTCGGCGAACACCTTGCCCGTGTCCGTCCACGGCAGGCCCGCTTCCAGCCGTGCGGTCCGCTCCTCCAACTGCCGGGCGCGGTGCGCCTTCAGGACGTCCACGGTGCCGCCGTCGATCTGCACGGTGTCCGCGGACCCGTCCGTCTTCGGCGCCTTCTCGATGGGCGTCCAGCCATCCACGGTGATGGACTTGGCGACGAGGATCTGCTTGGCCTCGAACGAGACGTGCTCCCAGTCCATGCCCACCGCCTCGGCGCGGCGCAGGCCGTGATGGGCGATCACATGGAAGACGGCGTACAGGCGGTCGCTCTCGGCCGCGTCGAGGAACTGGCCCAGCTGCTCGGGCGTCCACACCATCACGGCCGACGGCCGCTCCCCGGTGGCATGCCACCGCGCCACCCGCTCATCCGTCCACAGCAGGCCGGCCGGGCGCTTGGTGGCCGTCAGCTCCACGTACTTGGCCGGGTTGTAGGTGACGTACTCGCGGCCGATCGCGAAGTTCAGGGCGGTACGCAGCGTCCGCCGGATCGCCTGCTTCGAGGCCGGACCGGTGACCCGGCGGTACGGCGGCATCGAGGCCAGCTTCGCCTTCTCCGCGTCCAGGCGCTCGCGCTCGGCAGTCGGAGGGCGCCCACCCTTGACCCACTTGCAGCGCTCCACCTGCTCGCGCCGTTCCGCGTTCTCCACGGCGATCGTCTCGTTGTGGTCGTCGATCGCGTCGAACATCTGCTGGCAGTGCCCGACCCCGAGCCGGTCGAGGCGGTAGTCGGCGAGCGCCGGCCGCAGGTGGACGCGGACGTGGGACTCGTATCCGTTCAGCGTGGTCTTCTCGCGGGACTTGCGCTTCACGTCGAGCCACTCGTCGAGGAGGTCGCCGACGGTCATCGTCGCCGTCAACTTCTGCCCGCGCACCAGGCGCCGCCGCGTCTCCGCGAGATCGGGCAGGGGAGCCTTCTTGTTCTTGCTCACCGTCTCGAGCAGGTCGCCGACGAGGACCTGCGCTTCGGTGTCGTCGCCGTCCGGGAGGTCGAGCAGCGCCCGCACCTTGTCCAGGTCTGCCTGCGCGTCCTTCGCCGTGTCGTAGCCGGAGCGGGAGAACGACCTGCGGGTGCCGTCCTGCCGGTTGGGAAGTTCCTGCCGTACCGCCCACACACCATGCCGCCGGGACGACAGCTGAGGGCACGACTTGTTCAGCGCCTTGCCGTTCTCGTCACGGCAGTAACAACGGCGATACGTAGAACCCTTCATGGCGATCTCCTTCAGTGCGGATCCGCAGCGCCGCATCTGGCAGCGGCTACTTCGGCTGCGACACCATGATGTCCGAGTGGAACGGGGTCACTGATCTCCGTCAGTTTTCTTCCGCCGCACAACTCGCCGACGCGGCTTGGTGCCGGAATCGGCCGGGGACACGGGCGCCTCGGGGGACGGAGCTGGCCACCCCCCGCGCTCTGCGTCGTACTGACTAAGCAGTTGTGCAGGATCGAGGCCGTAGGCGCGGGCAAGCACGCGAATGTGACCACGCGCAAACACGTCGCGTTTGCCTGGGTCTTTAGACACCGCTGTGAAGTCGTCGCGCTCAATGGCAAGGATAATATCCGGCCGAATCCGCGTCAGCAGGTGCGTATCTTCAAGGGTCATCTCGAGCCGTTTCCTCCCCTCTGCCAACTGGGCACCGACCGACCGTTGGTCCGCAAAGTCTTCGTCACTCGGCTGGGAGACGAGATGCGTCTGGATGATTAGCTCTTCCCCCTTTGCCGCGCGCAGGGAATCGATTCGTCCAAGCAGGTAGTGATACTGCCTCTCCAGCTCTGCCTGCTGGGTAATCGCTTGCTGCACCATCATCCGCGCCATTTCAGCTTCCCGCCGCGCCTGCTCCGCCTGTTCCACGACGTAGGCGTGCCGTGCGGCTGCATGGTTGACCTGGATGCCAGCCTCAGCGATGCGTCGCTCGATGGCCTTTGCTTCGGCCTGCAGTTCCTCATCCGTAGGGGGTGCTGTCAGCTCATCCGGCATGCCGCTCTGAAATCCCGAACCGAGTAGCCATTGCACACTGGTATCCAGTGCACGCGCAAGCGTCTCGGCCTCCCACATATTCAGTTGGCGTGTGCCGTTTTCGAGACGCGTGAGATTTTCCAGGCTAATATCTCCGCCGAACTCTGCAACACGCTTGGCAAGTTCTTCAGTCGAGACATTCTGCAGTTTTCGATAGCGCTTCATCTGGCGGATGAACGTGTCTTGGGCAACGTGGCCAGATTGCGTTAGTTCGATGTCGCGCGCACTCAGCGGCCCGACTCGCGCAGGCCCCGCCGCCGCGCTCGCGGTCCCGGCCCGCCTGGACCGCGACATTTCCTCGTACCTTTCCGGTAGCGAGAAGAGCTCTGGCTGGCCAAGGGCCACCTCGGGGTCCTCGCCGGCAAGGATCCTGTTCGCTGTGTCCGGCAGCCATCCCAGAGCCTGCGCGACACGGGTAACCCCAGGTGGCACGCGGCGGCTTCTAGGCACACGCCCTCGTTCGTAGTTGCTGATCGTGTTGGGCGAGTTGCCGGACTGCCGCGCAAGTTCCGGCTGATCCCAGCCCTTGGCGCGGCGAGCTTTGGCGATCTCTTCGCCCAGGACAACCCAGTTCTCTTCCGGCCAACCTGATGCGTCCATGGCTCCTCAATCTGTCTCAACGCTTCGCAACGTTACTCGCAAGGGTCGGGCCCGTTGTGAGCTGACGCAAGAGGGTGAGCCCACAACGCTGCGAGTAGCGTTGGGATCTGGTGGCCGTCGTTGCGGCTGTTGTTGTTGACTCTTCCCAACGTTGCTCATAATGTTGTGACTCATCCCATCGGCGGTCGGTGTCCGAGGGGTTGCAAGGAGGGGAAATGCCTGTTCAGGAAGCTCCTGACCTGCTCACAACCAAGGAGCTCGCGGCCTACCTGCGTAAGCCCGTCGCCACGGTGCGTGGCTGGCGCTACCGCAAGGTCGGGCCTGTCGGATTCCGGCTCGGCCGGGAGGTCGTCTATCGGCGAACCACCGTCGATGCGTGGCTTGGCGAGCGTGAGCGGGAGACGGCATGACCGTCCCCGCCCTCTCTATCGCCGCGATCCTCGACCAGCCCGCGCTCGTCCCGCTGTGGCCGACCGTCGGCCGGGCGCTAGGTCTGGCAGAGAGCACGACGTATCAGCTAGCTGCGCAAGATCGACTGCCCATCGAGGTCATCCGGCTGGGACGCCGGCGCGTCGCACGGACCGTCGACCTCCAACGCTTCCTCGGGCTACTGCCCCAGGAGAACGGCGCCGCTCCTACGTACCAGGTCGGAGCGTCCGCCGGAAACGACGGAGAGGGCGGGTACCAGCCGCCCTCTCCAGTGAGCCAGCCCATCCATACCGCGAAGTAGGAAACGGAACACGCTCATGACCAGAGTAGCCAAGACGTCAACGGCGACGTCAGTCCCCGACGAGCAGAGCGTCACCGCCAGCCTCACCGCCGAGATCATGCATGACCTCGACGACGGCCGCCCCACCCTCGTCGCCAGCACCCAGGGAAATCAGGGCGACCTGCAGGAGGTCACTCCCCGCCAGCTCCTGGCGAAGGTCACCGAGGCCCGCGCCCAGCTCGACCAGGTCGAGTCGCTCGCCAACGAGTACGCGGCCACCGTCGTGATCCCCGCGTTCGTCGAGCACTACGGGATCACGCTCAGAGAGACCAGCCTCGATGGACTCCGCGCCATCGACCCGGAGCTCGCCGCAATCTTCCGCGGCTCGGCCGCCCTCCTCAAGGACGGCGAGCTGATCGTCACCGTCCCCGAGGGGCTGGACCCTGTCGCGCGACTCAGCGCCCTCCGCGACCTGGTCCTCGACCAGCAGAAGCGGGCGGTGCAGGCATGAGTACCCCGATCCGCACCTTCTCCGGTGCACACCCGTACCGGCCGCAATGCGTCGTCGACTCCAGCCGCCGACTCCTTGAGACGCTGCTGCCCGACACGGCCGCCGAGCTCGCCGTCCTGAACGCCGAGCGCATCACCCAGGCCATCGACACCGGCATCTGCCCGCGCTGCTCCGACCCGCTCCGACCCGAGGCGGCCCCGGACGACTGGCGGCCCGCCGGATCCCGGGCCACCACCTGCCGGTGCATCCCCGTCTGTGAGACCTGCTCCAACTGGATCGAGCCGATCCTCGGACCCAGCGCCGTCACCGCCTGGCCGACCGACGACGACAACGGCGGCGAGCCCACGCAGAAGGAGTTCGAAGCAGAGTTCGCCGCCAAGGCCAAGGCCGCCCGCACGACCGCCTACCTGCAGGTTGGTACGGACGGGCCCGTCGTCGTATCCGACGACGGCGTGTACGTCGTCCAGCCGCGCCCACACCCGGGCGGCTGGCTGGAGCACGGCTACTCCGACACCGCCGACCAGGCGGAGCGCCAGTCGTGACCGACCAGCAGAACACCGCGTCGGCCGGGGGTGCGCAGCTCGTGGGCGCCCCCGGCCGCCCGGCCCGCAGCTTCTGGGACGACTCCCAGCGCAGGCCCGAATGCCGCCACTGGATCGGCGACGAGCGCCAGTTCTGCAAGGAGGCCAACGGCGTCCGACTGTTCATCCCCGGCCGCCGCTGTCCGCTCCACACCCCGGCCGCCCTGCAGGGCAAGCCCGAACCCCAGCCCGGCCCCGGCTGGCCCATCTTCCGCAAGGAGGCGACGTGACGCGCACCGCGCAGCAAACGTTCTGGTCAGACCAAGCCCTCGCCACTGCCCGCGAAGCCGCCGCCGACGGCCGCACCATCGCCGTCGTCAACGACTTCGCCGACGGCGAGCAGTGCTCATGGTGCGACTGCTCGGACGACCAGGTCCTCGGCGACACCGACGGCCACCACTGCGCCGGCTGCGCGCAGCCGGCCGGATCCGTGCTCCGCGTCCACGACGGGACCAGGCTCCGCCGCGACCTCCCCGTCTGCACCGGCCACCGCGACGAAGCCGTCGTCTTCGTGTACCGGATGCTCGGGAGCCAGCCGTGAGCAAGCGCCCCGGCCAATGGCCGGTCACCGAGCCCGCCGACCTGGACACGGTCGAGCAGGTCACGGCCGATGAGCTGTACGTGCAGCGCGCGGCCGAGACGGCGCTGCACGAGATGGTCATGGACTCGATCAAGCACGACCTGAGGCAGCAGCCCAGCAGCCCGTGCGTCCAGTCCGCCGCCCGCGCCTGGTGCGCACGCATCACCGCGGCCGCCGACGACATCGCCCAGGCAAAGCGAAGTACCGGCTGAGCCGCAGGCGGGCGCCGCCATCCCCCCGCGGCGCCCGCCTGCACCCCACGAACCACTGATCCAGCTCGTAGAAGAGAGCAGTTCGTGAACGTCGGCAGAGTCATCCCCGCCGCACTCGGCGACGCAGCACTGGCCTACGCCGCCCTCGGCGTCAAGGTCTTCCGCGTCCGCCGCAACAAGACCCCCTACGCGAACTGCCCGCGCTGTGACAAGCAGAGCAGCCTGTACGTGAAGCACCGCCCCGAGGAATGCCGCTGCGGCGTGCCCACCTGTCACGGCTTCTGGGCAGCCACGACCGACCCGGCACTTATCCACAAGTGGTGGACGGAGGAGCCCGACGCCAACATCGGCGCGCCCTGCAAGCCCAACGGCTGGGCCGTCATCGACGTCGACCCGCGCAACGGCGGCGACAAGTCCTTCCGGGCCCTCGAAGAGCGCGTCGGCGTCCTGCCCGGCACCGTCATGCAGCTCACCGGAGGTGGCGGCCTTCACATGCCGTATCTGTCCCCCGGCTTCGACCTGCCCGGCGAACCCTTCCCCGGCATCGACTTCAAACACAACGGCTACATCCTGCTCGCCCCCTCCGTGCACGCGTCCGGCGGCCGATACCGATGGGCAGGCGACGGGTTGTACCGCGCGCCCGCCACCCCGTGGCCGGAGACGCTCCTGCCCCGCAAGGAACGGCGTCCCGCGCCCGCCCCGCGACAGGCACCACGCCACCGGTTCCCGTCCGCCGCCAGCTCCGCGAAGCGTCCCGGTGGCGGGAAGCTTTGGACCGTCGACGACCTCGTCCAGCACGTCATGGACTCCGCCGAGGGCGGCCGCAACCGCAGCTTCTACTTCGCCGCATGCCGCGCCCACGAACTCGCCGAGCAGGGGCTCATCAACCTGTACGACGCCGAGGCCGGTCTCCTGTCCGCCGCGGGGGCGGTCGGGCTGACCGACTCCGAGGCCCGCGCCTCCTTCGACAGCGCTGCCACCCGGCCCGGTGACAGGGGATGGGCCGCATGACGACCGACATCGACCAGGCGATGGACGCCTACTTCGGTCAGGACGGCGAGGAGCCGCCCCACGACTGGGGGAACGCCGCGCCTGTCGAAACCGCGCGCGAGCCGGTGCCGCGCACGTGGGCTCCGCAGGACCTGGCGAGCGTCCTCGACGGCTCGTATAAGCCGCCGCAGCCCACCGTCGGACGGCGCGACGACGGCGTCGGTCTGTTCTACCCGGGCCGGATGAACAGCGTCGCCAGCGAATCCGAAGCGGGCAAGACGTGGCTCGCCCTCATCGCCTCCCTCCAGGAGATCAACGACGGCAACCACGTCCTGTACCTCGACTTCGAGGACGACGCGGGCGGCGTCGTAGGCCGGCTCCTCTGCCTCGGCGCCAACCCCGCCGACATCCTGGAGCGCTTCCACTACATCCGCCCCGAGAACGGCCCCAGCGACATCGACCTGATCGACCTGGCCGGAGCCCTGGAGTACAACCCGACACTGGCCATCGTCGACGGCGTCACCGAGGGCATGAGCCTCTTCGGCCTGGAGCTGAAGGACAACACCGACGTCGCCAAGTTCGGGCGCACCCTGCTGCGCCCGATGGCCAACTCGGGGGCCGCCGTCGTCACCCTCGACCACGTCGTCAAGTCCAGCGAGAACCGCGGCCGCTACAGCATCGGCGGCGTCCACAAGCTCAACGGCCTCAACGGCGTGATGTACATGCTCGAGAACCACCGGCCGTTCGGCATCGGCGTCACCGGCAAGTCCATCATCCGAGTCGCCAAGGACCGGCCCGGACAGATCCGCAAGAACGGCCTGCCGCACACCAGCGGCATGCACTGGTACGCCGACCTCGTCGTCAAGTCCGAGACCCAGGAGTACGCCGAGGCCCACCTCTATGCACCCAAGGTGCGCGACGAGGAAGACCGCGAGGCCGACGAGGACCAGAAGCGCATCAACAAGCTGAAGGCCAAGGTTCTCGACGCCCTCGCCGGGGCACCCACCCCCCTGCCCGGCAAGGGGATCGAGGACCGCGTCAACGGGCGTGCCGTCGATGTCCGCCGGGCGGTCGCCGCCCTCGTCGATGCGGGCCGAATTGTGGCCGAGCCAGGGGCGCGCGGCGCCATCCTCCACCGGCTCGCAACACCGATCACACAACAGGACGAACCGCCCGAGGAGGACGCCGCGTGACCTCGTCCCGGGCATGGGACGAGGTCGGATGCCCGAATCTGCCCCACTTCGCCCCACCCTCTTGATCCACACCACTCGAAGTTGACCTCGTCCGACCTCGTCCCACCTCGTCCCGGACGAGGTCGTGAGTCCTCGTCCCTCGTCCCACTTCTTTAGGTGGGACGAGGACGAGGTCACACAGGAGCACTCCACAGGAGCAAGGCGCCGGGACGAGGTCAACCCACCCGCCGCAGGAGGCACCAATGCCCGAATCAGCTAAGCCCGCCCCATCCGCAACTGGGATCACTGCGGCCACCCCCGGGTGGACCGTGACCGTTGGAGACCCGCGGAACGGAGACCCCGTCACCGCACCCGTCGCCGCCTGGATCCTGACCCCGAACGCCTCCGGTCCGCTCGGCGACAGCGATCTGGTCCAGCCCGTCTTCGTGGTCGACGGCGGGGTCTGGACGACGGCCGAGTACAACGAGGTCTTCGGCTACGGCGTGACGGTCAACCCGCCTGCAGAGGCCCAGCCGTGAACGTCGACGACGTGGTGGCCGAGAAGATCGCCGCCGCCCGCGCCCGCGCCGAGGCGGCCAAGCGTCGGCGCGCAGCCCTCAACGCCAACCGGCAGCGCGGCCTCGCATTCCGGCACGCCGCCAAGCTCCGCAACCAGGCTTCCGTCGGCCCGACCGACGGATCCCTTGCGAATCCGAGCGACGGAGTCGCAACCGCTGCGGTGGAGTCCGACTCCACCGCAAATACCACCGAGGAGAACTCATGAACATCGCCACCGGATCCGTCCTCAACATGGCCCCCGCCGGACACGACTGGGTCGTCGTCTTCGACCACGGCGACAGCAGCGAAGAGATCACCTGCCCGGTCATCGGGTGGGCCACCGTCATCGACGCTCACCTGATCGACGGCACCGCCACGACCAGCGTCCAGCCCGTCTTCCTGTACGTCGACATGCTCTTCACGCCCAACGAGCTGCGCGAGCACGACTTCGAAGTCCAGGGGGTCGAGATCCGCGCCCGCGTGCTGCCCACGATCAACGAGACGGCCGCCGCATTCGAGGCTGCCGGGCGCCCCCTCAACGAGTCCCTCGCTGAGGGCATCACGATGCCGCGCGCCTGACCTACACGACACCGGCCGGGCCCGCGGATATCGGGCCCGGCCACCCACCCAGCATCCCACCAACTGACCTTGCCGACAGCGGCAAGATCAGGAAGGAGTCCGCCATGTCAGGCGAGACCGTCATCACCATCGTCGGCAACCTGGTCGACGACCCCGAGCTGCGCTTCACCCCGGCCGGCGCGGCCGTCGCCAAGTTCCGCATCGCCTCCACCCCGCGCCGCTTCAACAAGACGACCAGCGAATGGGAGGACGGCGACGCCCTGTTCCTCACCTGCTCGGTGTGGCGGCAGGCCGCCGAGAACGTCGCCGAGTCCCTCGCCCGCGGCGTCCGCGTCATCGTCACCGGCCGACTGAAGCAGCGGTCGTATGAGGACCGCGAGCAGGTCAAGCGGACCGTCTACGAGATCGACGTCGACGAGGTCGGCCCGACCCTCGCCCGCGCCACCGCCAAGGTCACGAAGAACCCGGCGGGTGGCGGGCAGGGAACCGTTGCTCAGAAGGCAACGGATGACCCGTGGGCCGGTGCCAAGCCCGCACCGGCCGCGCCCGGCCAGTCCACCGGCGGAGGGTGGTCAACCACCCCGCCCGCACCCGCCCCGGCCGGACACCCCGAGCAGCCCCCGTTCTGATCTTGGAGAGGACACGGTCATGAGTGATCACGACATTCAGCTGCTCGCCCTCGGCGCCTCGGTCGGCATGTACTTCATGCTGCTCGTCCAGATCGTCTTCGGTGTCCTCGACGACCGCCGCGACCGGAAGGCCGTCCGCGCCGCCGAGGCCCGACTGCAGGCCGCACGCGAGAGGGCCGACGCATGAACCAGTGCGGCCTGTGCGACCGCGACCTCGAGCACGGCTCCCTGTGCCCCGGCGACGTGCTCGCCCTCGCCGGGCGGCTGGACCGCTTGCCGAAGCTGTTCGTGGAGCTGGGGCTGTACCTGGCCCCGGCTGCGCGGCCGCTCGGCGAGCGCGTCACGACCGCCCCGGCCGAGCCGCCGCTCCCGCTGAACGAGGCCGTCCTCGACCTCCGGCACGGCGGCATCGCCCTCGTCCTGGAGTCGTGGCGGTCCGACGTGCAGGCGGCGCGCGGCTGGGGGCAGCCGGCCATCGAGGGCAGCATCGACCGCCGCGTCATGGTCGCGTGCCGCTGGCTCGGCATGAGCCTGGAGTGGATCGCGTCCTCGTACCCGGGCGCCGGTGATCTGGCTCGTGAGGTCAGGGAGCTGGAGGGTGCGGCCCTGTCGATCGTGGGGGCGAAGCCGGACCGCGGCCGGCCGCTTGGCCAGTGCGTGGCCGCCGTCGACGAGGACGACACTCCGTGCGGGGCGACGATCCGCTACCGCGACGGCGACACGCGTCTCGTCTGCCCGTGGTGCGGCCTGGTGTACGAGTCGAAGGACTTCCTGATGCTCGCCCGGTTGCAACCCGAGGGGGTTGCGTGAATGGCGCGGCAGTCTTGCCTAGGACACTGGGTCCTAGTACGGTGGGCGATGTGCCAACACCCGATTGGCGCGCACGTGTTGATGCCGAAAACCGGCGGCAGCGCGAGCTGCAAGCGGAGATCGCGGCAAGCGCCCGGAGGCGAGCGGAAGCGTTCGAAGAGGGCGTCCGAGAACTCGGCAGCAAGTCGGCTGTCGCCCGAGAGATCGGGATCGACGTCAGCGCAGTCCGGAGATCCATCCGCGAGTACGGATCGGCCACCCTACGGCCCGCCGACTCCCCGACCACAACCGAATAGGCCCGGAAAGCGGGCAACCCCGGCAAGGCGACCCTACCGCCCGCCGGGGCACCACTTGATCACGAGAGAGATGAAGCCTCCTCATGACCCAGCAGAACCCTAGCGCGCCCGCTGGCGCCTTGATCAACGCCGCCGAGCCCAGCGACCTCGCCGTTGCGATCGAGCTCGGGCACCGCATGCTCGCCACCCCCAACGACGCCGGCGTCCGCGAGGCCCTGCGCATCCTCATCCGCGCCGCCGAGGACGAGGCCGCCCGCCACTCCGTCGACCCCTCGTTCGCGGAGGAGTTCCCGGCCATCGCCGCGTTCCTCGCCGACGAGCGAGGTGAGCGCGCATGAGGTACGACGACCTGCCCGTGTACGGGCCGACGCAGATCCTGCCCGACGAGGGCATCACCCCAGACGTCGTCGTCCGCGTCGCCTACGCCCTGTCCCGCGAACAGTTGGCCACCGCCCTCGGCATCGGCTGGGCGCAGATGGGCGAGGGCCGCGACCCCGCCAGCCTCACCGTCGCCGAGATCCGCGAGGAGGTCGAGGGCATCCTCGGCGCCGCGCCCGTCGCCGAGATCGACAACGTCATGGAGCGGGACCGGCGGCGTACCTGGTCGGCCAAACACCAGGCCGTCATGGACCAGCTCGCCGCGGCCGTCGACCGGGCATACCCGCCCACCCGCCCGGAGCCCGCTGTACAGGATCCCCGCTACGCCGAGGGCACCGTCATCCTGCAGACCGGCGATCACGGCGAGGTCACCGTCCCCGAACCGGCCTGGTGCACCGGCCACGACGGCGAGCTCGTCGGCTACCTCGCCGACATCACCCACAACGGCGTACACGTCAAGGCCAGCGCCTCCACCTGGAACCACGGCCTGGTCGAGGTCATGGACGCCTACATCAGCCACGCCCCCTACGGCGAGCTGCACGACGAGCCGCACCCGCTGCTCGCCCTGACCCTCGACGCCCACCTCGACGCCACCCCCGAAGACGCCCGGAAGATCGCCCAAGCGCTCCGCGTCGCATCCCTGCGCATCGACCGCGCCGCCGACGAGGCCGACCGCCTGCGCGGAGGTGCCCAGTGAGCCGACCCAGCGCCCGCGACGGCCTCGCCGTCGGCGCAGCCACCGTCACCATCCTGCTCACCGCATCCGCGTTCTGGCTGTCCTACGAACACCTTCACGACGTCGCCGACGGCAACGGCCTCGACGGCCGGCGCGCCTGGGCATGGCCGGCGACCGTCGACCTGTTCATCGTCGCCGGAGAGTTGCTCATCCTCCGCGCCTCACTGGCCCGCCGCGGCATGGACTGGTGGGCCGTCGCCCTCGCCGCGTTCGGGTCGCTCGGCTCGATCGCACTGAACGTCGCGGGCGTCGGATACGGGGCCGACCCGATGGAGTACATCGTGGCCGCCGTCCCGCCCTCCGCCGCCCTCGTAGCGTTCGGCGCCCTCATGCGGCAGCTGCACGAGCGCCTCGCGCAAGACGCCGAGGACGCCCCCGCGTCCACAGCCGTCCCGAGCGTCCCCGTGTCTCCAATTGGAGACACGCCCGCGCCCGTCGAGCAGCCCACCGTGACCCTCGAACGCGACACCGACCAGGACGCCGACGAGACGCCCGAACTCCCGCCCGGGACGGACCAGGACGCCGAGGACGGGCCACCGCCCGAGGCGCCCCTCATGACGTCCTCTCAGGTCGCCGCGCGGTACGGCATCGAGCAGTCCACCGTCCGCTCCTGGGTCCACGCGGGACGCCTCACCGTCCACAGCAAGGACGCCCGAGGACGCAACCTGTTCCACCCGGACGTGCTCCCCGAGCTGGAAGCGGTGCCGTCATGAGCCGACTCATCTTCGGCGCGATCCTCGGCCTCCTCGTCGCCTACCCCGCCCTCCTCGCCGTCGTCCTGGCCATCGTCGCCGCGGTCGTCTCGCAGCCCGCCGTCCTCGCGTTCGCCGCCGGCGTCTGGATGTGGCCGCGCATCACCCGCAGCGTGCGGAGGTGGGCGACATGAGCGACCCCCTCGCCAAGGCCGAGGCCGCCGTCACGGAGGCGCAGACCAACACCGCCGCCGTACAGCTGGCGCTCGCCGCCGTGGAACTGGCCAAGGTCGCCAACAGCCAGCAGCAAGCCCCGTCCTGCCAGCACCACGCGCCGAAGCAGGAGTTCAGCGCCAAGAAGTGGGTGGTCATCGGCGGCACCGCGTGCGTCTGCGCCGTCGCATTCGCCCTGGCCTCCATCGCCATCGCGATCGGAGCCACGTGCGCGACCGCCTGCCTGCTCGTCCTGCGCTCGATGTGGCGCACCTACCAGAAGGGCAACTGACCATGGCGGCCACCAGCAAAGACCCGCACAACGCCCGCGAGATCGCCCGCGTGATCTACCTCGGTGCCCGAGCCGCCCAACGACAGGCCCGCGGCAAGTCGACCAAGCGCATCGAGCGCGAGGTCGACCGGATCCGCGAGAAGGCCCAGGCCCGCGAGGATGCCCGCGGCAAGAAGTAGTAACGCCCCGGGGACGGCGGCAGCTTGGCGGTTGGACGCCGTCCCCGGGCCTCCCGACTCCAGCAAGAGACAGGAAGCCCCCAGCATGACCGACCTACTGATCAAGGCGCCACAGGACGCCCCCAAGGACGCCCAGGACGCTCCGGCCACCGAGGCGTCCTCCACCGGTCCCGAACGCCGCCGCGCCCGCTACCTCAAGCTCGCCCGAGCCGCCCTCGCCGACGAACGCGTCCGCACCACAGGACGCCTCGCCGTCCGCCACGGCGCCTACGTCATCGGCGGGACGCGCGTCGTCGCCCGCCGCACCTGGGACGGCCGGTCAGCGTCCCGGTACGAGCGGATGATCCGCGCCGCCGAGGCCGCCGGCCTCCTGGACGAGGTCAAGGAGTGGGAGGCCCGCGGCTACCAGTTCCGCAAGGCACGCCACAAGCGGCGCATGGAACTCCTCGCCGCGATGATCCAAGCCCCCAAGGCCATCGCCTCCGCAGCCGGATCCGGCGCGGGCGTCCTCCTCATGCTCGGCATCCTCCTCGCCTGGTCCAGCGGCGACGCCTCGGACGTCCTCACGCCCATCGAGACCGTCGTCGACCTGGTGCGCTGGGTCGCGTTCATCGGCGGCGTCATCTGGGGCCCCGCCCTGTTCGCCGCCCCGTGGATCGGCCTCGCCGCCGTATGGGCCGTCGGCCAGCACCGCCACACCGCACCCCAGTGGGCCCTGCCCGCCCAGGTCCGCGACCTCGGCGGCCCCATCACGCCCTCCGTCGTCGTCACCGCCTTCCGGGACCTCGGCATCGCCGCCCTCCGCAAGTCCATCGAGAACATGGGCGACGTCGGCGCCGCCATGCTCTCCCCGATCGTCATCGCAGGCTGCGGCGTCGAACTCGACGTCACCCTGCCCACCGGCGTCTCCACCGAGGAGATCCAGGGGCGCCGCCGGAAGCTCGCCGAGAACCTCAACCGGCACGAGCACGAAGTGTTCATCACCATCCCCGAAGCCGCCCGCACCGTGCGCCTGTGGATCGCCGACTCCGGCGCACTCGACGAGCCCATCGGCCCGTCGCCCCTGGTCACCGACCCGGACGTGCGCGCCAACTACAAGACCGGGCGTGCACCCTGGGGGCAGAGCCTGCGCGGCGACGCCGTCGCCCTCAGCGTCTACCAGCGGATGCTGCTCATCACTGGTCTCTCCAACCAGGGCAAGACCGCCTCACTGCGCGCCATCGCCCTGTGGCTGGCCTTCGACCCCACCGTTGAGTTCTGGATCGGCGACCTCAAGGGCATCGGCGACTGGGGCATGTTCGAAGGCCTCGCCCGCGTCCTCATCCAAGGCCCCACCGACGAACACGCCTGCGCCGTCACCGAGATGGTCGAGGCCGCCGTCAAGGAGATGGAACGCCGCCTCATGGCGCCCCCCGGCACGGTGCACGATCCGCTCGTCGTCATCGTCGACGAGGCGCAGGTCGCGTTCATGAACCCGCTCAAGGACGACAACAAGCTGCCCTACGGCGGGAAGAAGGCCACCAGCCGCTACTTCATGGCCTGCCGGCGCGTCCACAACCAGGGCCGGGCCGTCAACGTCACCCTGTGGCAGGGCACCCAGGACCCCACAGACGAGAACCTGCCCAAGCTCGTCCGTGAAGGCGCCCACACCCGCGCCTCGCTCGTCGTCGGCACCGAATCGCAGGCCAAGATGGCGCTCGGCGACAAGGCCGTAGACGGCGGCGCCGCACCTCACCTGCTGCGCCAGGGCCTCGACAAGGGCACCGTCGTCGTCGCCTCCGACGGCATCGACATCCCCGCCAGCGAAGCGTCCATCACCGTCCGCACCCACTTCATCGACACCGACCCCGCCAAGGAGATCGCCGAACGCGCCAAGCAGCTGCGCAGCGGCGTCGCCACCATCCACCAACTGGAGGTCGTCCAGGACGTCGACCCGCTCGCCGACATCCTCGCCGCCCTCGGCGGGGCGCCGCGCATGCGCACACAGGACGTCCTCCACGGGCTCCGCACCCGCAACGAGGCCTACTACCGCGAGTGGAAGTACGGCGACCTCAAGGAGTTCCTCGAAGGCTTCGATGCCGAGCCGCACAAGAGCGACGGCGTCATGGTCGTCGACCGCGAGAAGGTCCTCGACGCCCTCGGCAACCGCGACGCCGCATAGAGGGAGCCGCCAGGGGTCAGGGAGTTCTCCCTGACCGCCTCCCTGAGTCCCGAAACCCCTCATGATCAGGGAGAACGGGGTGTTCAGGGAGGCAGGGAGGCCGTTTGCCAGGTCCTCTCGGGACCCCGCAAACGGCCTCTCTGACGCCCCCAGCGCCTCCCTCCCTGCCGCATCATGGGGGCATGCAGCAGCCCCTCCTCGTCGACGCCTACGCCGCGCACACAGCCACCGGCATACCGCCCGGCACCATCCGCGTCTGGCTCCACCGCGGCAAGCTCACCCACCACGGCCACGACACCGAAGGCCGCGCCCTCGTCGACCTGCACGAACTCCAAGCCCGTACACCCGCCAAGGCCGCTTGACCAGCCTGATCACCCGGTGTAACACTCAAGGCACGTCCGGCGTGCCCGGACACAGACCCATGACGAAGCCCCCGCCAATCCCCCCCCGGCGGGGGCTTCGTCATGCTCAAACGTCCGCTGCCCGGCGACGGGTATAGAGAGCCTGGCCGTAGCCCCCGAGGACAAGCGGGACATCGCGCGGTTGGCCAGCGACCGGGCAGCGGGCTTGCACAGGAGGTGGCGCCCGTGGCCGGCAACCCGCGCAACGGGCGCCCCTACCGCCGCCTCGTCGCCGCCGTGAAGCGCATGGGGCATCCGTGCTGGATCTGCGGCCACAACATCCCCGCCAACGTCGACGGCAAGCGCCACCCCCTCGCCTTCACCCTCGACCACCTCGTGCCGCTGTCCAAGGGCGGGGAGCTCCTCGACCCCGCAAACGCCCGCAGCGCGCACCGCGCCTGCAACAGCAGCAGGGGCAACCGGACGGCGCCCAAGCGGCAGCAACGAGCCTCACGGAAGTGGTGACCATGGCCGTACCCGCACCCGCTCACCCGTTCCTCCTGCGCCTCGCCGACGGTCGTGCGTGGGCCGGAGTCGAGTTCACGCCCGGTGGCTTCGTCTGCGTCCACCACCCCGACGAGGCCAACGTGTGCACCATCGCCACGTCCGTCGAGGCCCTGCTCGCCGAACGGCGCCCCGGCGACCCGATGCACGGTGCGGGCGTCGAGGACTACGGGTGAGACGATGGCGCGCATGACGCCCGAGCCGTATCCGACGCTGCCCAGTAGCAGTTCCACCGTCGAAGCCAGCTCCCGCGCCGTGACGCGCTGGCTGGAAGAGAAGATCCGAAGCAGCATGCGGCAGTCCGTGGCCACACTCGCCGCCCAGCTCCGCGCCGAGCAGGAGGAACGCGAGCGCCTCCGGAGGTGACGCCGTGCTCTACGTCGTCACCGGCCCGCCGGCCGCAGGCAAGTCCAGCTGGATCAAGGCGCACGCCAAGGCGCAGGACATCGTCATCGACCTCGACCTGATGGCGCTGGCCATGGCCGGGCCAGGCGCCGACCACCACGCACACAGCGAGGTACTGACCAAGGTCGTACACCGCGCCCGCTACGCAGCCATGGACGAAGCCTTCCAACACCTCGACAAGGTCGACGTGTACGTCATCCACACCCAGCCCAACCCCAAGGCCCTCGCCAAGTACAAGAGGCTTGAGGCACGCATCGTCACCATCGACCCAGGCCGCGACATCGTCATGCAGCGCATCGACGCCATGCGGCAGCCGGGCATGAAGAGGGTCGCCGCCCGCTGGTACAACGCCCGGCGCGGACAGTCACGGTCCGCGATGCCGCAGGCGTCACGGGCCTGGTGATCACGATCAACCGAGCGAGGCCGGTCCCTTTTTGAGGGGGCGACCGGGCGACCCAAACGCCCTTCTCGCCCGATTTTTTGCGCGGCCAAATCCAAAGCCCTAATCCGGCGAAGCGAAGGCTAGCGATTTAGCGACGGTCACTCAGCGTGATGTAACGCTCCGTCATCGCTGGGGGTGATCATGAGCGTCGCCGACAAGATCGCCACCGAGCTTGAAGATCTTCACGCGGACGAGACGTCGCCCGGCATGGCGGCCGTCGCCCGAGACCTCGCCAAAGCGATCGACGACTCGGACGCCCCGACCGCCAAGGCCGTCGTCGCCGACAAGCTCCGCACGATCATGGCCGACCTCCGCAAGCTCGCCCCCGTCGGGGAGAAGGGGGACACGGTCGATGACATCACTCGTAACCGAGAGGAGCGCCGGGAGAAGCTCCGGCTCCTCCGTACCTCCGGTGACTGACGGCCCCGCCTACGGCAACCAGCGCCCCAGGATCTTCACCGTGCCCGGCCTCGCGCTGTCGAGCGCCGGGCAGGAGGCCGTCGACCTGGCGGCCCGGGCCGGGCTGAAGCTGGACCCCTGGCAGCAGCACATCCTCGACCAGGGCATGGGCGAGCGCGCCGACGGCAACTGGGCGTCGGCCGAGGTGTGCGTCAACGTCCCTCGCCAGAATGGGAAAGGCGGGGTGATCGAGGCCCGCGAGCTGTGGGGTCTGTTCATCGGCGGCGAGCGGATGATCCTGCATAGCGCCCACGAGTTCAAGACGGCGAAGGCCGCTTACAAACGGATCGAGAACCTGATCCGTGGGTGCCCTGACCTGCACAAGCGCGTGAAGATCTACCGGAAGACGGTCGGCGACGAGTCGATCGAGCTGCACTCCGGGCAGGAGCTGCGGTTCATCGCCCGCTCCGGCGGCTCCGGGCGCGGCTTCACGGCGGACTGCATCATCCTCGACGAGGACATGATCCTCGGCGAGGACGCCATGGCGGCGCTGGCCCCGACTCTTGCAGCGGTCGCCAACCCGCAGACCTGGTACCTGGGGTCGGCGGGGATCGGCCACCAGTCCGTGCAACTGGGCAGACTCCGGCGCCGTGCGCTGGCCGCGCAGGAGACCGGCATCCCGGACCCTGCCCTCGCCTACTTCGAGTGGTCCATCAACGAGCACCGAGACGAGTGCACGACGGGCTGCACTGAGCACGACGACTTGGCGGCCGTTGGGTCGATCCTCCGGGCCAATCCGGCGGTCGGCTACCGGCTGACGCTGGAGAAGTGCGCGAACGAACGGCTGATGCTGGGGGACGCCTTGTACGCGCAGGAACGACTGGGTGTCGGCGAGTATCCGGCGGACGGCACGGACACCTGGCAGGTCATCGGCGAGGACGCATGGCGGGCGCTGGCGGCCGCGGAGTCGAAGCCGGACGGGCAGGTGGTCTTCGCCATCGACATGACGCCCGAACGGTCACACGCGGCCATCGCCGTGGCGGGGCGCTGGCGAGGCGGCACGCACGTCGAGGTGGTCGAGCACCGGCCGGGTACCGGCTGGATCCTCGACCGGGCCGAGGAGCTCCACAAGAAGTGGAAGCCGCGGTGCTGGGTCGTCGACGCGGGCGGCCCTGCTGGTTCGCTGATCGAGGATCTTGCCGACCGGCTCGGCGTGGAGATCGTCTCCCCGAAGGCTCGCGAAGTCGCGGCGGCGTGCGGCCAGTTCTACGACGCGGTCACCGAGCAGGCCCTCAGCCACCTCGACCAGGCTCCTATGGCGACGGCTCTGGCGGGCGCACAGAAGCGGCCGCTGGGTGACGCGTGGGCGTGGGCGCGGCGTGGCGTGAACGTCGACATCAGCCCGCTCGTCGCGTCGACCCTCGCCAAGTGGGGCCTCGGCGCGCAGGTGGAAAAGCCCGCAGACATTCTCGACAACGTGTGGTGAGAAGGGTGACGGCATGAGCTGGTGGTGGCCCTTCCGCCGCAGGGAGCAGAAGCGGGCGATCTCGTATCAGGACGTGTGGGGCTCGGGCGGCGACGTGTCCGTCCTGCGGGGCGGCAGTCAGGAGAGGGCGCTGCGTCTGGGGCCTGTGTACGCGGCGACGCGGTTGCTCGCGGACTCGGTGGCGTCGCTGCCCTTGAAGAGCTACCGGGCAGACGGTGAGGACCACCTGCGCGTCCCCGTGCCCCCGTTGTTCCGGCGGCCGGCTGCGGTCGGTACGCGCTACGACTGGCTGCACCGGTGCATGACCTCGTTGACGCTGCGCGGCAACGCGTATGGGCTGATCGTGGCGTGGGGGCCGGACGGCTGGCCGAGCCAGATCGAGTGGCTGCATCCGGACGATGTGAGTATCGAGGACAACCTCGCCGCCGTCCCGGTCTGGTACTACAAGGGCCGCCGCCTCGAGGACGGGCAGATGTTCCACATCCCCGCGTACACGGTGCCCGGCCAGATCCTGGGGCTGTCGCCGATCGCGTACTTCGCGACGACGACCGAGACCGGGCTGCTGGCCTACGAGTTCGGCCGGGACTGGTTCGCGAACGGGTCCACGCCCAGCGCCGTCCTGGAGACGGACCAGGAGGTTTCCCGGGAAGCTGCGCTGATCCTGAAGGCCCGGTTCAAAGAGGCCGCCGAGGGGCGCGACGTCGTGGCTCTCGGAGGCGGGACGAAGTACAAGCCGATCTCGGTGCCGGCCGAGGAGTCGCAGTTCCTGGAGACCATCAAGGCGACCGCGAACCAGATCGCCGCGATCTACGGTGTGCCGCCGGAGAAGGTGGGCGGCGAGACCGGCGGCAGCCTCACCTACGCGACGGTCGAGCAGAACAGCATCGACCTGCTGACCTGGACGCTGCGGCCGTGGCTGGCCCGGCTGGAGGATGCGTTCTCCTGGCTGCGGCCTCCCACCGAGGAGGCGCGGTTCAACGTGGACGCGATGCTGCGCACCGACACCCTGACCCGCTACCAGGCGCACCGGATCTCCCGCTCGATCGGCCTGCACAGCATCGACGAGCTGCGGCGCGTGGAAGACGAAGAGCCGCTGCCCAACGGTCTGGGGCAGGACTACACGCCACTGGTCAAGGTGGCACCGGACGAAAGCGAGAAGTGATGAACGGCGACAGTGAGCGTCGGTTCACGCGCGGCCTCGTGGAGGTTCGGGCGGCCGGCGACAGCAGGACGATCGGCGGGTACGCGGCGAAGTTCAACACGCTGTCCCGCAACCTCGGCGGCTTCGTCGAGCGCATCGACCCCGGGTTCTTCGCGAAGTCCGAGGGGGACGGCTGGCCGCGCGTGATGGCCCGCTACAACCACGACAACGCGTATCTGCTGGGCACGTCCCGGGCGGGCACGCTGCGGCTACAGACGGACGGCACCGGCCTGGACTACAGCGTCGACGTGCCGCAGGCCCGCGGCGACGTGTACGAGCTGGTGCAGCGCGGCGACATCAGCGAGTCGTCGTTCGCGTTCTACACGTTCGAGGACGACTGGGCGATGACCGACGACGGCTTCCCGGTGCGGACGCTGCTGTCCGGCCAGCTGGTCGACGTGGCCCCGGTGAACGACCCGGCGTACCTGGACACGTCGACGGGCCTGCGCTCGCTCGCCGAGAAGGCCGGCGCCGAGCTGGCCGAGGTTCGGGCTGCGGCGGAGGCCGGTGAGCTGAAGCGGTTCCTCGGGGTTCCGGCCCCCACGATCATCCCGCCGACTGGGCAGGGCGAACCCCACCCGGTCATGGCGGTACGGCAGCGGCGCGCCGAGCTCATGAGGCGCCGCACCTTCTGAGGCAGGGCGAACCCCACCTCGACACACCACCCACCCAGGCACCCCGGCCGATCCGCCGCGGGTGCCTTCGTCATGCCCAGGAGGGCGACGTGAGTTCGTACATCAAGGCGATTCAGGAGCGCCGCGCCAATGTGTGGGAGCAGGCCAAGGAGCTGCTCGACACCGCGGAGGGCGAGAAGCGGGAGCTGTCTGCGGAGGAGGAGGCCAAGTACCAGGCCTTCAACGCGGACCTCGACAAGATCGACGCCCGCGTGAAGGACCTCACCGAGGCCGAGCAGCGCGCCAAGGACGCCGAGGCCGCGTTCGCCGGGCTGCTCGCCAAGCCGCAGGAGCAGGCCCGCAAGGGGCACGAGGACACCGAGCTGCGCCGGTTCGCCCGCGGCGAGCTGCGCTCCATCGAGGTCTGCCCCGAGGGCCCGGTCAACTTCCGTGACCTGACCAAGGGCACGGCCACGGCCGGCGGCAACACGGTCCCGACCACGTTCTACAACCAGCTGATCGCCCACCTCATCGAGGTGTCTGGCGTGATGATGGCGGGCCCGACCGTGCTGAACACGGCGTCGGGCGAGAACATCGAGGTGCCGACCACGACGGCGCACTCCTCGGCGGCGATCGTCGCGGAGGGCGGCACCATCGGTGAGTCGGACCCTGCGTTCGCCAAGCGGACGTTGGGCGCGCACAAGTACGGCACGCTCATCCAGGTCAGCCGTGAGCTGACCACGGACACTGGCGTGGACCTGGAGGGCTACCTGGCCATGCAGGCCGGGCGGGCGCTGGGTAACGCGTTCGGCGCGCACGCCGTCACGGGCACCGGAACCGGCCAGCCCACAGGCATCGTCACCTCGGCGTCGACCGGCAAGACCGGCGGTGCGGGCGTGGCGGGCGCCTTCACCGCGGACGACCTGATCGACCTGTTCTTCTCGGTCATCGCCCCGTACCGCAACAGCACCTCGTGCGGCTGGATGATGCGCGACGCCACCATGGCGGCGGCCCGGAAGCTCAAGGACCTCAACGGCCAGTACCTGTGGCAGCCGTCTCTTCAGGTCGGCGTCCCGGACACCCTGCTGGCCAAGCCGGTCCACACGGACCCGACCGTGGCGGCTGTGGCCCTGGGTGCGAAGTCCGTGGTCTTCGGTGACTTCTCCGCGTACTTCGTCCGCATGGCGGGCGGGGTCCGGTTCGAGCGCAGCGACGAGTTCGCGTTCAACTCCGACCTGGTCACCTTCCGTGCGTTGCTGCGCGCGGACGGCCTGACCGTCGACCAGACCGGCGCGCTGAAGGTCTTCACCGGCAACGCGGCCTGACCCAACGTCCCGGCGGGCGGGGCCTCGTAGCGGCCGCCCGCCGGGCCAGGAAGGAGAACAGCATGCGCGTGCGCATGAAGGTCGCCCTGTCCGGCACCCGCGACGGCGCGCCCTGGCCCCCGGTCGGCGGCACGGCAGATGTGCCCCAGGGCGAGGCCGAGCACCTGCTGACCGCAGGCCTGGCCGAAGCGCTCGGTGCCGAGGCTCCGGCCGAGGAGAACACCGCCGCCAAGGGCGAGCCTGAGACGGCCGTCCCGCCGCGCCGACGGCGCAGCACCGGCAAGAGCTGAGGGGGGCCCGTGGCGCTCCTGACGCTGGCCGAGGCGAAGGCGCAGCTGGACATCGACACGGCCACGCACGACACCGAGCTGCAGGTCTATGTCGAAGCCCTGACCGCGGCGATCGAGCGGCACGTTGGGCCGGTCGAGAGCCGCGCGGTGACGGAGACGACCACCGCGGGCGGCGCCATGCTCTGCCTGTCCCACATCCCCGTGGTTACGCTGACGTCGCTGGTGCCGGTCCTCACGGACGGCACGGCGGTCACGGTGTCCGACGTCGCGGTCGACTCGGCGACGGGCATCCTGCGCCGCAAGGACGGCGCCTGTTTCAGCGGCGGCCCGTGGACGGCGACGTACACCGCTGGCCGGGGCACGGTGCCGGCCACCATCAAGCTCGCTGCGCTGATCCTGCTTCAGCATCTGTGGCGCACCCAGTACGGGGCGTCGCGCGGTCTGTCCGGGGTCGGAGGCGGCGACGACTTCAGCGTGAACGAGCCGGTGTCCGGCTGGGGCTACGCGATCCCGAACCGGGTCCTGCAGCTGCTGGAGCCGTACAAGGTTCCGCCGGGGGTGGCGTAGATGGCGACCTCCCGTGTGCCGGCCGCCGTCGCCGCGCTGCTCGCGATCCTGCGGGCCCGGCCCGCTCTGGCCGAGGTGCGCATCGTCGACGGCCCGGCCTCTACCAACCTCACCGACAGAGACAGGATCCACGTGGGGTGGCAGCCGGGCGCCGAGGCCGCGGTCGACCTGCAGCAGCGGTTCGCCTCCGCAGGTGCCCGCACCCGTGACGAGGACTTCGAGATCGCGGGTTACGCGGAGTCGCGTGCGGGCGACAAGGACATGTCCCTGCGCCGGGCCCGCGTCTTCGAACTGGTCGGTGAGATCGAGACGGCGCTGCGGGCAACCGACGCGGCGCCTACCGCGCCGACGTTGAACGGCACCGTGCTGTGGGCGCACCTGACCACCGGCAACCTGCTGCAGGCCCAGACCGAGGGCGCTGTCGCCGGTCTGGCTTTCACGGTCTCGTGCCGCGCCCGTATCTGATCCATCCCCATCCAAGGAGTACTGCCATGGCGCGTGTGCGCTTCATCGGCCCGGAAGAGGTGTCCGTGCCTGAGCTCGGACCCGAGCGCGTTGTCCAGCCGGACGAGGTGGTCGAGGTTCCGGACGAGAGGTTCGAGGCCTACGTCTGCCAGCCGCAGACGTGGGAGGCAGTCGAGGAGCCGGGCGCGAAGGCCGCGGCGAAGAAGATGACCGCGGCCAAGAGCGCGCCGCAGAAGGAGGGCTGATCCATGGTGAACATCGGATCAGGGCTCGGCGCCCAGCTCAGCATCGGTGCCGAGGTGACCTACGGAACCTACGTGGCACCCAGCAAGCACCTGGAGTTCACGAAGGAATCGCTGGTCCTGAAGAAGACGACGGCGCAGTCCGCGGGGATCGCGGCCGGTCGTCTGCTGCCGCTGTCGTCGCGGCGGGTGGTCACCCAGCGGGAGGCGTCCGGCTCGGTCGACATGGAGGTCACCAACAAGGGCATGGGCTTGCTGTTGCAGTCCCTGATGGGGACCTCGGTCACGCCGGTCCAGCAGGCTGCGACCACGGCGTACCTGCAGACGCACACGCTGGCGGACACTGCGGGCAAGTCCCTGGTGATCCAGACGGGAATCCCGCTCACCACCGGCGTGGTGACGGACAAGTCGTTCGTGGGCTGCAAGGTGACCAGCGCGGAGTTCTCGTGCGAGGTCGGCGGCATGCTCATGGCCACCTTCGAGTTCGACTGCAAGAACGTCGACGAGACACAGACCCTGGTCGTCGCGACGTACCCGACCATGTCGCCGTTCAATTTCTCGCAGATGGCGCTGAAGACCGGCACCTTCGCATCGGAGGTGGCCCGGGACGGTGTCCGCAAGGTATCCGTCAAGTTCGAGCGGCCGCAGGCCACGGACCGGTTCTATGCCGGGGCGAACGGCCTGAAGGCGGAGCCGATCACGAACGACCAGGTGAAGATCACAGGGTCGATCGAGCGGGACTACGTCGACACCATCCTCGACGACCTGCACACCAGCGATGCGGCGACGGCGCTGGTGTGGGAGTTCATCGGCCCGGTCATCGAGGCGTCGAACGCGGAGACGTTCCGCGTCAAGCTGCCCGCGATCAAGTTCGACGAGGCGCCGCCCGCAGTCGAAGGCTTCGACGTCATCAAGCAGACGTTGCAGTTCACGGGCCTGTTCGACGCCACCAACCAGCCCGTCATCGAGTACATGTCCACCGACGTGACGCTGTGAGGTGAGCTGTGACGCGTGATGTGCGGCTCCTCAACACCGGCAGCCTGCTCGAACTCCAGCGGAGACTGCGGGCTGCCGGCGGGGAGAACATCCGCCAGAGCATGCAGCGCCGGATCCGGCGGGCGGCCGAGCCGCTGAAGGCCGACCTGCAATCCACGATGCTCGCCCTGGACATCCGCAGTCAGGGCCGCAGCACGCGCGAGGGCGGATCATCTCCCAACGATCGCCCGCTGCGGGCGACGATCGCCGCGGCGATCCGGATCTCGGTGCGCACCGGCGGCAACCCCGGTGCCACGGTGTGGATCGACAAGGCCCGCATGCCGCCGGATTACAAGAACATCCCGGCCCTGCTGAACAGCGGCCGTCTGCGGCATCCGGTGTTCGGCAACCGGCGCCGCTGGGTCAACCAGTACGCCACGCCGCCCTGGTGGGACACCACGGTCCGCCGCCATCGTCCGCGCATGGACGCCGAGGTCAACCGGGTCCTCGACGACGTCCGGCGCCGTCTCGGATAGGAGCATCCTTTGATCATCGAGTACACGCCGGAGGGCGGCGAGCCGCAGCGGTTCGACGCGGGACGGCTGCGCGCCTCCGAGATCCAGGTCATCGAGCGGACCGCAGGCGCCCGCTGGGCCGACATTAAGGAAGCGATGGCCGAGGGCGAGATCAACGCGATGCGTACCGCTGCCTGGGCTATCAAGCAGCGCACGGAACCGGCCCTGCGCTACGCCGAGTTCGACCCGTTCGAGGACGAGCTGCGGGTCCGCCTGGACGCCCGGGAGACCCGCGCCTACGCCGAGCGGATCTTCGCGAAGTGGGGCAGTAACCCGGACGATCTGGCCGAAGCCTGGGACGAGCTGCGCGAGTCGACCGCCGACCGCGAGGCCTGCGAGGCGGCGATCGCCGATGTGACGGCCCCAAAAGAGCTGGCACCCGCCGAGCCCGAGCCGAGCCCAGCTTCACCGAGCGACGGCTGACCTACCTGCCGCTGTTCGGCCACTACCTCCACTACACCGCGCACGACGTCGACGACCTCACCGAGGTCGAGTTCGACCTGCTCACCGCGTGGATCGACGCCCACGAGTCCCGACTGCGCGGAGGTGAGTGATGGCCGAGCGGATGCGGTTCGTCCTCGACGGCGACGACCGGCTGACCCCGGTCTTCAACGGGGCCGGGGACTCCTCTGCCCGGCTGCACCGCCGCCTGAACGACGACATGAACGCCAACTCCCGCGCGGTGACCCAGTTCACCCGGGACGCCAACGGCCGCCTGCGCGATCTCAACGGCCGGTTCCTCTCCGTCGCCGACGCCAGCCGGACGATGGGCAGCGGGATGCCCGACCTGACCCGCCGTCTCGGCGACGTCAGCGCCGCGGGCAGCGACGCCGCGGCGTCCCTGGGGAAATCGGGCGGCGGCCTGGGCGGCGCGATGGGCGGCGTGGCGGCGGCCGCCGGCCTGTCGCTGCTGCCCGCGCTCGGCGCCCTGGTTCCGATGATGGCCGGAGCCGGGCTCGCCGCGGGCACGCTGAAGCTCGGGTTCGCCGGGGTCGGCGATGCCATGGCCGCGGCGGGCAAGGACAAGGAGGAGTACGAGAAAGCCCTCAAGAAGCTGTCCCCCGAGGCGCGTTCCTTCACCAAGGAACTCGTGGGCATGAAGAAGGAATTCGCCGGCGTCGGCAAGGACATCCAGAAGGCGATGCTGCCCGGCTTCACCAAGGCAGTGAAGGACGCGGCCCCGCTGGTGAAAATCCTCGGCAAGGGGATGACCGAGCTCGGCGGCGCCTTCGGGAAGGCAGCCGAGGGCGCGGGCCGGATGTTCAAGGACTCCGGGTTCCAGAAGGACCTGCAGACCAACCTTGATCTGGGGCGGCTGTTCGTCGGCGACATGATGTCCGGGCTCGGCGGCCTGGGCCGCAGCTTCCTGTCGTTCGGCGCGGAGTCGAAGCCGACCCTGACGGCGCTCTCCGGCGGCATCCGGGACGTGCTCGGCAAGGGCCTGCCCGGCATGTTCGAGGGGCTGAAGACCGGCATCGAGGGCAGCGGCAAGTTCCTCACCGGCTTCTTCAACATGATCAACAGTCTGCTTCCGGCGATCGGCCGGTTCTCCGGTGAGGTGGCCCGCGCGCTCGGCCCGGTGCTGGGGGAGCTGTTCACCTCCATGGGCGTGACCGGCGCGGGTGTCCTCGACACCTTGGGGCGGGCCGTCAAGGGCCTGAGTCCGATCTTCAAGGATCTGGGCTACGGCGTGAAGTCGGTCACCCAGCTCATGCAGATCATCGGGCCGACGGTGAAGGACACGGCGGGTGCGATCGTCGGCGCCCTGCTGCCGTCGTTCTCCGAGATCGACAAGGCCCGCGGCCCGCTGCAACGGCTGTCGGCGTCGATCCAGAACAACAAGGGCGCCATCCAGGAGTTCGCCCGCCAGGGCGCGGAAGGGTTCCTGACGCTGGTGCAGGCCGGAGTGACGCACCTGCCCACCCTGATCAAGGTGTTCCGGCTGGTGACCGGCAGCATGGTCACCGCGCTGGGCGGCGTACTGCACGCGGCGGCCGTCGCGTTCGGCTGGATTCCCGGCATCGGCGGCAAGCTGAAGTCGGCCGACAAGAAGTTCCAGTCGTTCAAGGACTCGTACATCTCCGGCCTCCAGGCGGCCGAGGAGAAGGCCAGCCAGTTCGCCGCGTCGACGGTGCCGAAGCTGGCGGCGGGCAAGCTGAAGCTGAACATCAACAACTGGGAATCCCAGATCACGACCGCCAAGGCGAAGCTGAAGACGGTGCCGCCGGAGAAGCGCGCGGCTCTGAAGGCGAAGATTGACGACCTGCGGGAGAAGGTACGTCAGGCGAAGGATGAGCTGGCGTCGCTCCGAAATAGGACCGTCACTATCACCACCGTCCGGCGGACGATCGCGCAGAACAACACGTCCGGCCGCCCCGGGCAGGGCGAGGGTGGTGTCTCGAAGTACGCGGCGGGCGGTACACCCAAGGCGGGCGAACTCGCCATGGTCGGCGAACAAGGCCCGGAGCTGGTGGTGTTCGGACAGGCCGCGCGGGTCTTCGACGCGGGGAAGACCAAGTCCATGCTGAGCGGGACCGTGGGCGCCGGGTGGGACACGGCCCGCGGCCTGGCCGGTGGCATGGGCGCGGGCATCAGCATGGTCGAAGCTGCGGCCCGTCGTATGGCGGCCGCGGTCCCGGCCGGCATCCGGGGCGAGCTGGAGATCGCGTCACCGTCGAAGAAGACGGCGGCCCTGGCGAAGGATGTCGGCGCCGGTCTGATCAAGGGGCTCACCGGGTCCCGCGAGAAGATCAAGGCGACGGCCAAGGATCTCGCCAAGGACATCCAGACAGCGTTCTCCGGCAAGAAGGAAGCTTCGCTGCTGAAGATGCTGAAGGAGGTCAGCTACAAGAACGACCGCCAGGCCGTGACGCGGGACTGGATCGCCGGGAAGATCAAGGCGGCGAAGGAGTTCGCCGAGACGACCCGCGTCGGCGCCAAGCAGTCAGCCTCGCTGGGCTCGATGTTCGGCGGCGAGGAGGAGGTGAGCGCGGCAGGGATCCAGGCCAAGCTCGCGCAGAAGCTGACCAAGATGCGCACCTTCACCAGCTACATCAAGACCCTCGCCAGCCGCGGCCTCAACAAGACCATGCTGCGCGAGATCCTGGAGATGGGCCCAGAGCAGGGATACGCCTACGCGTCCGCCCTGGCCGGCGCGAACAACGCCGTCTTCAAGTCGATCAACTCCACCCAGTACGCCATCAACGACTCGGCCGAATCGCTCGGCAGGATCGGCGCCGACCGGCTGTACGACGCGGGCAAGAACGCCGGGAAAGGCTTCCTCAAAGGGCTGGAGGGCCAGCAGAAGGCCGTCGAGGACCTGATGATGCGGATCGCCCAGGCGATGCAGAAGAGCATCAAGAAGTCCCTCGGCATCAAGTCGCCGTCCACGGTGATGGCCCAGCTCGGCAAGTACTCCACCCAGGGCCTGGCGCGCGGCCTGGTCGACGGCATGCCCGTGCTCGACTCGGCGCTCGCCGCCGTGTCCGGGCGGGTCGCCGCCACCAGCCCGGTGCTCGGCCGTCCCGCTGTCGCGGGCAGCGGCGGCACCACCGTCATCAACCTCAACCTCGAGGTGCGGCCGGGAGCAGACCCGCAGGCCGTATGGCGTGAAGTCCAGCGCGGCCTGCTGTCCCTGAAGCAGGCCAAGGGCGGCGCCGCCCTCGGACTGGCATGAGACGAGCGGAGGCAGGCAGATGACCCGGCCCATCGTCGAGATCGCGTTCGGCTCGACCATCACCACGGACAACCCCACGTGGACGGACCTCACCCGGCGCGTCGACCTCGTCTCGGGCATCAGCATCGACCGCGGCGCCTCCGACGAGTTGTCCGAGACGCAGGCCGGTACCGCCACGCTGACCCTGGACAACAGCGACGGCGCCCTCACCTCGGACCGGGCGGCGTCGCCGTTCCACCCGCACGTCAAGAAGAACGTGCCGATCCGCATCAGCATCGCCACCCTCGACTCGCCGGTCGGGGGAGCGCCCTGGGCGTTGGAGCAGCTGGCCGACGACTTCGAGGACAACCGCATCAACGAGGCCGTGTGGAGCCAGAACTTCGGGGGCGTCACCGAGGGGAACGGGCGGGCCCGGGTGCCGTGCACCGACGGCGTGTTCGCCGGGTTCCAGTCCGCCCGGTCCTGGCGGCTGTGGGGCACCCACGTGGCGGTGAAGATCGCGACGCTGCCCGTTGCCGGGGCAGCGTCCGAATGCACCGCCGGTGTGTTCGTCAACAGCGCCACCGCCGGTACCCGCGCGGGGATCGAGTACAACGCGGTCGCCGGCCAGCTGCGGCTTGTCTCCGACGTCGGATACTTCGACGGCGGCGCGACGGTGCTCACCTACGACCCGGCGCTGCACGGCTGGTGGCGTATCCGTGAGGGGTCAGGGTCGCTGGCCTGGGAGACCTCCTCCGACGGCTACAACTGGACGGTGCGCCGGACGGCGGCCGCCCCGGCCTGGGTGGGCGCGGACGCTGTGACCTACTCGATGGAGGCCCACCGCGCGGGCGGCGTCAACGACTTCGCCGAGTACGAGATCGTCGGCGCCACCGTCCACCCGCGCTACTTCGGCATGGTCAACAACTGGCCGTTGGAATGGACAGGCCTGCAGGCCAAGACCGTCATCAACTGCACGGACCTGTTCAAGTGGGCGGCCCTCGACGAAGCGCTGGAACCGATGCTCGTCCAGGAGGTCCTCCTCGACCGGCCCACCGTCTACTACCCGCTGGCCGAACCCGCCGAGTCGACCAGCGCGGGCGACCTGTCGGGCACCGCCAACGTCGGCACGCTGTCCATCGTCCAGGCCGGCACCGGCGGGACCCTCGCGTTCGGCGAGGGCACCGGCCCCAACACCGGCCAGGGCGCCCCCGTGTTCACCCCCGCCTCGGCGACGCAGGGCAAGTACCTGTCGGCCGATCTGGGCCAGACGTTCCAGGACGCGAACCTGTTCTTCCGGGCGCGGATGGAGTGCTGGTTCTCGACCAGCACCTCCGGCCGGGTCTTGATGTCGCTGGCCTCAACCGACCTGGGCACGCGGGTGGTCGTCCTGCTGGAGTCGGGCACCGGGCGACTGACCCTGGAGAAAGACCAGTACGGCGCAGGGACGCAGACCTACGTGTGGCCCACCATCAACCTCGCCGACGGCGCTCTGCACCACATGGTCTACAGCGAGTTCGCCAACGAGCTGGTCGTCGACGGCGCGGCCTACAGCTTGAGCTCGTTCAACGGCACGGACTTGAGGACGCTCACGGTGGGCGGCTACCAGAACAACCGGCTGTGGCAGGGGACCATCGCCCACGTCGCCGTGTACTGCCGGTCCATCACCGTCGGGGAGATCAGCCCGCACTACACGACCGGCACGACCGGGCACGTCGGCGAGTCGGCGGCCGCGCGGGTGGCCCGCCTCGCCTCCTACCTGGGGCTGGACATCACCACCGCCGGCGGAACCTTCGACCCGGTGGCCAGCCAGGCGACGCTCGGCAGCTCGGCGCTGACGCACATGCGGCAGGTGGAGTCCACCGAGGCGGGAAAGCTGCTGGCCTCCCGCGGCAACGCGTCGCTGCACTTCCAGAGCCGGGACGTGCGTTACAACCCGGTCCCTTCGCTGAGCCTGGCGTATGGGGATCTGGAGACCAACGGTGTGAAGTACGCCAACGACGACCAGAAGATGATCAATACGGTGACGGCATCCCGCCCGGGCGGCGCCACCCAGCGCATCGTCAGTCAGTCGGCCCGCGACACCTACGGCCCCAAGCCCCGCGATCTTGACCTGCTCAAGGACTCCGACCTGAAGGTCACCGATGCTGCGAACTGGCTGATCTCCCGTTACGCGGATCCGCCACCGGAAATCCGGCAGGTGCCACTGGAGGCGTTCACTCTGCCCGTGGCGACCTACCGGACGCTGATCGCCATAGACGTGTCCGCTGTGCTGGAGCTGACCGCCCTGCCGCCCGAGGCGCCCGCGTCCACCGCGACCGTGTGCATCGAGGGCTACTCCGAGCGCATCGGCCTGAACCAGCACCACATCGATTTCCACACCAGCCGCGCACAGACCGACACGGTGTGGGTGCTCGACGATGCGACGTACTCCGTGCTCGGCTCCACCACCCGACTCGCCTACTAGGAGGTGCGCATGCGGTTTCCAGTCGAGCGGGCCGAGACCTTCTACCTGCCGCCACCGGATCAGCCGCCCGACGCGTGGGCGCTGGTGCCGCCGGCCGAACGCGTCTTCCGCTGGGTGGAGTTGCGCCAGCAGCGCCGCATCACCCCACCGGACGGGTTCGTCATCGGGCACCAGGCCTACGCCCGGATCAATCACAACCGGTGGGTGAGCGACTGCCCGTGCGGGTCCGCGCAGGTCGTCACCCCCGCCGATACCCGGCTCGCGTGTACGGAGTGCGGGTTCGGCTGGATGCTGCTGGTCTTCCCCGAGGACGTCGCCGCGGTTGAGGCCGGCCTCGCGGAGCTGCTGCCGCACCTGCGGAACTGGGTGCACCCTGACGACCCGAGCCCGTGGGGCGTGCCGCCCCCGGAGGCACCCGCTGACCCGGCCGAACCGCCGGTGACCGAGCCCGTGAGGGAGGCGACCACGTGACAACGACGCCGCGCACCTGGGTCGTCGGCGAGGTCGTAAGCGCCGCCCTCCTCAACGCGGAGATCCGCGACCAGTTCAACAGCTTCTTCGGAGCATGGACGTCGTACACCCCGACCTGGCAGGCCGAGGGCGGCGCCGCCCCGACGCTCGGCAACGGCACCATCGTGGGCAAGTACCTCAAGATCGGCCGCACCGTCGACTGGGTCATCCAGTTGAACTGGGGCTCGACGACTGTGGCCGGTGGCGGGGGCGGATCCGAGAACTGGATGTTCGGCCTGCCCGCCGTGCCCGCCACCGGGTTCACTTACCGCATCGTCAAGGCCGACGCCTTCGACGTCAGTGCGGGCATGCACTACAGCGGCGGCGCGATCTACAACAACGGCAGCGGTGGCGTCGTCAAGACTTTCGTGTCCGACCGGGCCGACAACGCCGGTATCTGGGACAGCACGTTGCCGTTCACGTTCGCGGCCGGCGACATCCTGTACGCGTCCGGCCGCTACGAAGCCGCCAGCTGACCCGGCCGCACCACTCTGGAGATCCGATGGACTATCCCCACATCGCCATCCTCGCCCGCGACGCGGGCGAGAACCCGATCGACATCAAACTTCAGATCAACTCCAGCTCGGGAACCATCTCCGACACGGACATCCTCAACGCCCTCAAGGACTTCCTCACCGACGCGCCCGGCGTCAACATCGTCGCCGCCAACCTGTTCTCGGTCCGCGAGACGCCTGTCTAACCGTTGCCCGCCCGCAGCCCCGCGCCGATGGCCGGGGCCTTTCTCATGTCTGGAGGCTTCGTGAAGCTCGTCTCGCGCGCCCAGTGGGGAGCGCGCGCCTACCGCACCCCGAACGGCGCCACCCCGTACAGCCGCGCCCGGCGCGGCGTGAAGCTGCACTACCTCGGCACGGCCTACTCGAACCGCGACCATGGCCAGTGCGACGACTACGTGCGGCAGATCCAAAGCCAGCACATGGACGGCAACGGTTGGTCGGACATCGGCTATTCGTTCGTCGTCTGCACGCACGGCTACGTGTACGAGGGCCGCGGCCTGCGCCGCCGCAACTCAGCTAACGGCAACACCACGCTGAACGACCAGGACTACGCCGTCCTCTTGATGGTCGGCTCGTCCGGGCTGACGAAGCCCACCGACGCGCAGCTGCACGGAGCACGCGACGCCATCGACCACTGCCGCACCCAAGGCCCTGCCGGGACGTGGCTCGGCGGCCACCGCGACGGCCACGCCACCGCATGCCCCGGCGAGTACGTCTACGTCTGGGCCAAGGCGGGAGCACCCCGCCCAGCGGGCGCCGAGCCGACCAAGCCGGTGACCGCGTACAAGCCGCCCGCGTTCCCGACGGGTCTGCGCCCGAACTCGGCGAAGCCGTCGGCCCGCGGCCTACAGAAGGTCATGAAGGCGCTGGGGTTCCTCGCCGCGTCGGTGCCCTACGCCGACAACTACGGGCCCCAAACCCAGGAAGCCGTGGCCCGCTTCCACAACAAGCACACGGCGTACCGGGCGCCGGGCCTCAAGCACGACACAGCGATCGGCCCGAAGGGCTGGGCGTTCGCCCACACCAAGGCATACGGAGGCAAGTGACCATGAGGATCTCGTCGTACTGGAAGGCCGTCGTCGCCGCGGTCGTGGCCGGGTCCGGCGCCCTGTCCACAGCACTGGCCGATGACACCGTGACCGCCGCCGAGGGATGGGCGGCAGGCATCGCTGTCCTGGCCGCGCTCGGCTTCACCTGGGCTGTCCCTAACCGGCAGGCGGACAGCACCCCCCGCCCTCAGTAGGGAGCCACCACCTTGGACCTCGCCACCATCGGCAGCCTGCTCGTGGGCGTGGGCGCGGTCGTCGGCGGACTGGTGGCGTACCTCGGCAAGCGCGGCGAGAACGCGACCGCCCGCTTCAACTCGGTGACAGACCAGGTCCAAGAGGAACTCGACCGGGCCAAGGCCGAACGGGCGGCGGCATACGTCGAGCTCGCAGCCCTGCAGCAGCAGCGCAAGGAAGACCTGATCGAGATCACCCGCCTGGAGATCAAGGTCATCCAACTCGGAGGAGAGCCGTGACCCGTACAGAGCGCGCGCTCGCCCGGCACTGGCGGTCGATGGCCGTCGTGTGCTGGCTGATGGCGCTCTCGGGTGCGGCCGTCATCGGCTGGTCCTGGTACAGCGACCTCGCCGACGAGGCGGACAAGCGGGGCAGCGCCGTCTCCACCCTCGCAGGCGACGTGCGGGTACTACGGGCGCAGGTCCTCGCCGAGGGCGAGATACCGAAAGCACCCGACCCGTCGAAGGCAGTCGAAGACCTCCCGGCCCGCGAGCAGGTACCCGTGCCGATCCCCGGCCCCCGCGGTGAACCCGGCGACCCCGGCGACCCAGGGCCGTCCGGATCTCCGGGCAGTGACGGCGAGGACGGAACCGACGGCGAGGGCCAGGCCGGCGAACCCGGGGCCGACGGCGAACCCGGGCCCGCAGGCCCACAAGGCGAACCCGGCCCCGCCGGACCCGCAGGCGAGCAGGGGCCCGCGGGCGAGAACGGCACGGACGGCCGCGACGGACCGACCTGCCCGGCGGGCTACAGCCTCCAAGCCCCCAGCTACGACCCCGACGCACTCGTCTGCCGCGAGGACGGCGCACCCCAGCCGGACGAGCCCGGCAACGGCAACGGCCCGCTCGCCGCAGGCCTCGACCCCACTCGCCGCGAGTACCCGTAGCCCCAACAACGCGCCCCCTGCACGGTCATGACGGCCGTGCAGGGGGCGCTTTGTCATGCCCGGGTTATTCCGGGATCCCGGAAAAACGCAGGCCGGCGAGGTTACCCGATCGGGTAACCAGGGGTGGGCACCAGTGCCCACCCCTCAGCCGAGGTACGGCGTGGATCGCTTCTCCAGAAAATGCTGTAGCCGTAGACGCTGCGTGTGGTGCATGGACAGTGCGGCCAGCTCGTCGGGGTCCACGAACCGCAGCTCGGTCGATTCATCGGAGATGGCCAGCTCGCCGCCGATCGTGCGCGCGGTGAAGCAGACGTTGAACTGCCGGCGCACCTCGCCGTCCGAGTAGGCGATCACATGCCGTGGGTCCGTGTACGTGCCGACGAGACCCGTGACCTCCACGTCCAGGCCGGTCTCTTCCTTCACCTCGCGCACGGCCGTACCAGGCAGCGAGTCGCTCATGTCCATGCCGCCGCCCGGCAGGGCCCACAGGTCGTTGTCGCGCCGGCGCTGCAGCAGGATGCGGCCGTGCTCGTCGGTCACCACAGCGGAGGCCGCCACGACCAGGCTGTTGGGCTTGGGAGCCTCGGGGTCGTCGAAGTATTCGGTGCGTGCCATCGGCTACTCCTTCACCTGCTGGCCGGTGTTCCATACGGCGTCGAAGCTGGTCGCGTAGGTGTCGAACATGCCGCCGTCCTCGCTGCGCCGGAGCTGCCACACCGGAGCGCCGTAGGCGTTGACGCCCCACACGTGCCCGTTGACGAGCATCTGGTCGTCTGCCCGGTACAGCGAGTTGTACAGGGTCGTGCTGTGGGTGCGCAGTTCGATGCCCGGCATGCCGACCAACGGCCGGTAGTGCATGAGGGCGAGGCGGCAGCGGGACTCGATGCCGTGGCCGAAGCGCTCCTCTCGGCCGCGCTGCTGCACGTTGGTGCTGTCGGCGTCGCCGAGCGCGATCCGGATCGTGCAGCCGTCCGCCGCCCGTTCGGCCAGCAGCTCGTTCATCCGCGGGTACGCCTCGTGGAGGAACACCGCGGCGTAGACGAGGACGTCGATGCGCTGGCGGGCCTGCCTGAAGAGGTCGGCATACGCGGCCACCGGCAGATCGGCCCGCTGCGTGTAGAGGGCGACGAGTTCAGGGCTGACACCGCGGGCGTTGCGCGGCTGACGCAGTGCGGGCCAGAGCGCGTGGACATCCTCGCCCAAAGTCTCCGCAGTGCGTAGAGCTGTCCGTCGTCGCGGCACGCGGTCCAAGTTGACCCACCGCTCTACGGACTTGGGGTCGACCTGCACCTTCGCGGCGAGGGACTCGTGTGTCCAGCCTCCGGCCGCCATGACCGCTCTCAGCCGCTCGTTCGGCACGTCAGTCTCCAGGACGTCGGGACGCTTCCAGGGACGTTCTACCCCCTCCGGGACGTCCTGAAGTGGCAAACGGTGGAGGTTACTTCGTCCCATGCATCCGCACCACGATCGCGAGATACGTGAAAGGACCCCGGCGGCCGTGCGACCGGCCCCGGGGCGTGGCCAACGCTGCTGAGGAGCGCCGACGATGACAACTTCTACCACCCGCTCAACCGGCGCGGCAGAGGCGGTCGTGCCGCCCGTCGATATCGAGACGATGCGCGAGACCGCAGGCAGACTGCTGGACCCTGACGCCAGTCCCGACGCCCTCCCGCCAGCCGCCGCCGAACTGGACACGCTCACCCGCCTGATGCGGGGGCAGCTTGAGTCGCTCATTCCCGAGATCGAGCGCGCGGCCGGACCGCGGCCGAAGAACGTGGCGCAGTACTGCGCGCTGGCCTGCGTCGGCGAGGCCCGCGGGAAGCTGCGCACCGAGGCGCGCCCCGCCCCCGCCGGGATGGCTGGCTACGCGCGACGTCTGGCCCGCGTCCTGAACGCCCTGTGCGATCACCATGAGCGGCTCGTCGGAGTCACGCCGTGAGCGGCCCCGCCAAGCAGCAGACCGAGGACACCTCTGTCACGCCCGTCGGATACGGCTACTGCGCCTGGCACAGCGGATACAGCCGCGGCGTCCGCCTGGTGCAGCTCGCGGACGAAGGCTCCGGACACGGCAGCCGCGGACACTTCGCCTGCACCTCGTGCCGTCAGGCCTACGACCTCGTGCCGCTCGCCGACCAGCCGCTATGAGGAAGCTCCCCGCACCGCGGCCCGCCACGGAGCTGAACTATGAGCAGTACTCGGGACGGGCCTGCTGCTACTGCGGCACGAAACTGATGCACGGCGCTGTGAGTGCGGGCATATCGCGGGGATCGATTGGCGCCCACAGCCTCGACATCGAGGTGTACGCCTGCCCCGGCTGCGCGTACCGGCCGTGGCGGTCCGACGACGACTGACTCCCGCCCGCCCCGTACCCCGTGAGCTCTGGGGGCGGGCGGGACCAAGCCCACGTAAGGCTCCCTTCACGCGGTCGCCGCGCCCGTCCCGATGACGGGCGACGTGGGACGCGGCCCCGGCCGGCTGATTCCCTCGCCGACCGGGGCCGCGCCATGTTCGGCCATTGCGGTGCGCATGCGGTCCGCGAGACAATGGATAGGCCCTGCTCAGGGCGCACGCGGAACCCCACGATTGCGTGAGCGGTGCGTGAGCGGAGGTCCCAAAGCGGGCCGGAATTACCGGAGTAGGCCGGAGAGTTAGGCCCCTCTCACCAGGGATTCTCAGACTGGCCAGAGTGAGTCAGAGTCACCCGGAGTGAAACCCCAGGACTTTTAATCCATTGGTTGTGGGTTCGAGTCCCACAGGGTCTACGGAAGAGCCCCCACCTCAGATCGCTCTGAGGTGGGGGCTCGGTCGTGTTTCTGGGGCTCAGTGATCGTTGGCCCGGCCGGGGATGCGCTCGGGCCCATCGGCGGGGGCTGTTCGACGACGAACGACCCTTTTCCGCGCACGGTGACGATGAGCCGCCGAGTGCCTGAGCGACGTGCTGCGGGTCGCGGAGTCCCGCGGCATGCGCCTGCCCGTGCCGGACGCCGAGGAGGGCGAGGATGCCGGGGAGGCGTTGTCCACCCCTGAGCACCCACCGAAGGCCCAGGCCGGAGTGGATCCGATCTGGGCCCTCGCTGTCTCCCGGGGGCGGCGGCATCAGCCAGCGGTAAGTTCCGCCAGCGGCAGCGTGTGCTGGGTCTGCAGGACCTTCGCCCGTAGGTAGCGGACGTTGTGGGCGGTCGTGAAGACGCCGGTCGGTACGCGGCGCTGGACGTGGATGCCCAGGGTTCGGAGTTGCTCCGCCTTGTCCGGGTTGTTCGACAGCAGGTCGAGTTCCGTGATGCCGAGTGCCGCGAGCATCTGGGCCGCCGCCGTGTAGTCGCGGGCGTCCTCCGGGAGGCCCAGGGCCGTGTTGGCGGCGTAGGTGTCGAGGCCCTGGTCCTGGAGGGCGTACGCGTCGAGCTTGTTGTAGAGGCCTATGCCCCGGCCCTCCTGGCGGAGGTAGAGGAGTACGCCGCCGCGCGTGGCGATCTGCTCGACGGCCTCGCGGAGCTGGGGCCCGCAGTCGCACCGCGAGGAGCCGAAGACGTCGCCGGTCAGGCACTCGGAGTGGAGGCGGACCAGAGGCGGGGCGGTCGCGGACGGGGTGCCGAGGACGACGGCCACGTGTTCCTCGCCGTCGGTCAGGCCGTGGAAGGTGACCAGCTCGGCGTCGACGCTGTAACCGTCGTGGAAGCGCAGCGGGACCCGGACGCGTGCGCGCTGGGTGGCGGCGGGGTAGTCGGGCATGCGGTACTCCGGTCCGGGTTCAGGTGTGCTTCAGATTTGAAGCATCTGCATGGACCCAGACCCTACCTCATGCTTGAAATTTGAAGCAATGGGTGGGGGTGCGGCTCGTGGGTGCTGTGGTGCGGCTCATGCGCAGGGCGAGGAGGAGCGGCGGCGCCACGGGACGTCGTCGGGTGTGGTCTGCGGGTCGTCCCCCTCAAGTCCTCGCGTGATCCCCGTACAGATCTCCTCCAGCTGCGTCACCTGCTCGGGAGTGAGCCGGTCGAAGAGGGAGGCGCGGACCGTCTCGACGTGGCCGGGTGCCGTGCGTTCCAGCACGGCCATCCCCTCCTCCGTCAGGACCGCGGTACTGCCCCGCTTGTCCGAGCGGCACCCCTCGCGGCGCACCGAACCGTCCTTCTCCAGACGGGTCACCGCGTACGTCAGCCGACTGCGGGTGATCTTGGTCCGCTCGGCGAGGTCGGTCATGCGCAGGCGGCGGTCCGGAGCGTCGGAGAGGTTGGCCAGGATGGTGTAGTACAGGTGCGGCATGCCGGCCTCCTGCTGGAGCTGCCGGTCGATCGCGTCCTCCAGGAGGAGTGAGGCGGCGATGTAGGCGCGCCAGGCGCGCTGCTCCTCGGGGGTGAGCCAGCGGGTCGTCATGCGTCCAGTGTAGGTATTGTTTAAAACTTGAACCAAACCGCCCCTCCGAGCCTGCCCCGGCCCCGCTCCCAGAAAGAGTGCGCCCATGCCCCACCCCTACGTCCTGTTGTCCGCCGCCGTCTCCCTCGACGGCTGCCTGGACGACACCGGCCCCGAACGGCTGCTGCTCTCCGGGCCGGCCGACTTCGACCGGGTCGACGAGGTGCGGGCCGAGTCCGACGCGATCCTGGTCGGCGCGGGCACGCTGCGCGCCGACAACCCCCGGCTCCTGGTCAACTCCGCCGAGCGGCGCGCGGCCCGGGTCGCCGCCGGCCGGCCCGCGTACCCGCTGAAGGTCACCGTCAGCGGCAGCGGCGATCTGGACCCGGCCGCCAACTTCTGGTCCACGGGCGGCGAGAAGATCGTCTATACGACCGACAAGGGCGCCCGGAAGGCCGCTGAAGCCCTGCACGGGTTGGGCGGCGTCGACGTCGTCCCTGTGGGCCCCGAGCTCGACTGGCGGGCCCTGCTCGAGCACCTCCACGAAGTACGCGGCGTACGGCGCCTCATGGTCGAGGGCGGCGGTCGCGTCCACACCCAGCTCCTCCAGCAGGGGCTCGCGGACGAACTGCAGCTCGCCGTCGCGCCGCTCGTCGTGGGGGAGCCGGACGCACCACGGCTGTTCGGGCCGGGGGGATATCCGGGCGGACCCCGGAACCGGATGCGGCTGCTGGAGACACGGCCTGTCGGAGATGTCGTACTCATGCGGTACGTCCCCACCGCGCCCGGTACCGGAAGCGCTCCCTCCGCCGCCGACCACCGGTGGCTGGGCCTTGCCTGTGAACTCGCGGCCGACTGCCCGCCCTCGCGGACGGCGTTCAGTGTCGGGGCGGTGATCGTCGCGGCCGACGGTACGGAGCTGGCCCGCGGCCACTCCCGAGAGTCCGACCCGGTGTCGCACGCCGAGGAAGCCGCGCTCGCCAAGCTCGACCCCGCCGACCCGCGCCTCGCCACCGCCACGGTCTACAGCAGCCTGGAACCGTGCGCCCGCCGCGCCTCCAGGCCCGCCCCATGCGCCCGGCTGATCCTCGACGCGGGCGTACGCCGGGTCGTCACCGCCTGGCGCGAGCCGGACACGTTCGTGACCTCGGCGGACGGGAGCGGGCTGCTCGCCGCGGAGGGCGTCGATGTCCTTGTGCTCCCCGAGTACGAGGCCTCGGCGAAGGCGCCCAACCGTCATCTCGGCTGAGCGCCGCCCCGCAGAACCCAGGTAAAACACCGGTGAAGGCCCGGCGACGGAAACCTGTGTGCTTCGGGTCCCGCAGATGGCGTATAGTTGGTTTCAACGGCGCGGGGTGGAGCAGCTCGGTAGCTCGCTGGGCTCATAACCCAGAGGTCGCAGGTTCAAATCCTGTCCCCGCTACTGAAGGCTTAGGGCCGGGATCCCATTGGGGTCCCGGCCCTAAGTGTTTTTCCCGGTTCCGCGTGCCACACGGGCGCCTCGCTCAGCCCCTTGCCCTCACCCGCCCGGTCCCCGCCCACTCGCCCTCCACCCCCGCTCCGGGAAGCCTGAACGCAGGGCGGTGAAGGGCAGGAGACGCGTGGTGGGGCCTGGAGAGGCGGAGGAGCGGGAGCAGGGGGAGGATCAGGAGCCGTACTCCCGGGCCGGCGGACGCAGGCCCGAGGACCCCGTGCCCGATCCGGGAGTGGGCGACAGCCCGGTGCCCGTCGAGCCCGAACGCCGGAGGATGCCCGGAGGCGGCGGGATGTCCGGAGGCCACGGGCTGCACGGAGGCCACGGGACGTCTGGAGGCCACGGGCTGCCCGGAGGCCACGGGCTGCCCGGAGGCAGCGGGGTGCACGAAGGCCGCAAGATCTCATACGCGCGGGCCTTCGTCCGCGTGCTGCCCGCACTGCTCATCGTGGCCGGGATCGTCTACGACTACCTCACGCCGTCGGAGTTCACCGCGGCTCCCCTTTTCACGGCTGCCCCGCTCGTCGCCGCCCCGCTCTTCTCGCTGCGCGGCACGGTGCTCATCGGCGCCCTGGCCCTCGTCTCGGTCCTCGCGGTCCACGTCGTACTCGGCATCGTCTGGCACGTCGACGCGATCACCGAGGTGGTCACCGTGGCGACGGTCGCCGTCCTGGCCGTCCTCATCAACATCCTCGTACGGCGGGGCAGCGAGCAACTGGCCTCCGCACGCGAGATCGCCGAGGCGGCCCAGCGGGCCGTCCTGCCCGAACCGGCCGCGCGGATCGGCGGGTTGGAGATCGCGGCGCGGTACGAGGCGGCGCAGGCGGACGCGTTCATCGGGGGCGACCTGTACGCGGTGCAGGACACCCCGCACGGCGTACGGCTCATCGTGGGCGACGTACGGGGCAAGGGCATGGGCGCGGTCGCCGCCGTGGCCGTCGTCATCGGGGCCTTCCGGGAGGCCGCCGAGCACGAGGCCACCCTGGAGGCGGTCGCGCAGCGGCTGGAGCGGGCGCTCGCGCGTGAGGGCACCCGGCGGGAGGGCCTCGACGCCTTCGAGGGCTTCACCACCGCGGTGCTCGCCGAGATCCCGCACGGCGACGGAGTCGTACGCCTCCTCCACCGCGGCCACCCCGGCCCCCTCCTGCTGGACGGAGGGGGAAGACCGCGCATGCTCGCGGCGGCGGAGCCCGCACTGCCGCTCGGGATGGGCGAGTTGGGCACCTGGCCCGACCGCGCCCTGGAGGAAGGGTTCCCGAGCGGGGCCATGCTGCTCTTCTACACTGACGGGCTGTCCGAGGCGCGGGACGAGCGGGGTGTCTTCTACGATCCGGCGACGCGGCTGTCGGGGCGGCTCTTCGCCGGGCCGGACGCGTTGCTCGCCGCGGTGGTGGACGACGTCCTCCGTCACACCGGGGGCGGGGCGACGGACGACATGGCGCTGCTCGCCGTACGGCGGCCGTGAAGGCGGAGGTCTGAGGGCGGAGGTCTGAGGACGCGGTCGTATCCGTTGGCCCTTTTATCACCGGTGGTAGTCGTGTGACGCCCCTGTGCATAACAAGTGACACTCCATCAACAAAGTGCGCAGAGCTGAATGTCGATCAACTCGCCCGATTTACCCCGCTCGTGACCTGTAAGTCCAGGCCAAGAGCGTTAACGATCACTCGGAACAGCTTGGAATCCAGTGCCCGGGTCTATTAACGTTCGATAACGCAGCGCGGTCGTCCCAGCCGTCACAAGAGTCGGCTCCGTGCGCACGCGCCGAATCCCGCAAGGGAACCGGGGAACCACTAATTGGGGTGAATCGGGCGTTTTTCGCGGTGAGGATACCGCGGTTGACGCGCGTAGGAGACCTTCCTGCTCCGAACCCGTCAGCTAACCCGGTAGGCGAGAAGGAAGGAAAGGAGTGCGCCCACGTGGCGTCCAACCGCCCTGCTCCCCAACCCTCGTTCGCACCAAGTGAGTTGCCGGGTGATACACCGTCCGAGATCTCGGGTGACAAGAGGCTCGACGTCTTCGCTTACGGCGTTCGCAAGGACGAGGACACCTGGGAGGAGTGGAACCCCACCGCGGATTCCCTCCGTCCCGTACGCGGCAGGCACCGTGTTTCCAAGCAGCGCGGCGGAGGACTCGCACGCAGCTCGACCGTTCTGGGCGTCGGTGTCATAGCCGCCGTCGGCGCGGGTGGCATGGCCACCGCGCAGACCGGCAAGCCGCCGGTGTCGATCTCGATACCCGACCTGCCGTCCGTGGGCTCGCTGATCTCGGACGACGAGACCGACGCCCCCGAAGGCTCCAGCACACCGCTCAGCAGCGCCGGCCTGACCACCGCCGACACCGAGCAGGGCAGCGGGGACGCGGGCGAGGCCCTGCGCTCCCGCATCCTGCTCCAGGCGGAGCAGCAGCAGGACCAGGTGGACCGCGAGGCCCAGGAGGCCGCCGAGGCCGCCGCCGCGAAGAAGGCCGCCGATCAGGCCGCCAAGGCCGCCGAGGAGGCCGAGGCCAAGGCCGCCGCAGCCAAGAAGAAGGCGGCGGAGGAGGCCGCGGCGAAGGCGGAGGCCGCGCGTCTCGCCGAGCTCGCCAAGCAGTTCACGCTGCCGACCTCCTCGTACACGATCACCTCGACCTTCGGTCAGTCCGGCTCGCTGTGGTCCTCAGGCACCCACACGGGTCTGGACTTCGCCGCTCCCACGGGTACGCCGCTGAAGGCGATCCACAGCGGCACCGTCACCGAGGCCGGCTGGAACGGTTCGTACGGCTACCTCACGAAGGTCGCCCTCGACGACGGCACGGAGCTCTGGTACGCCCACCAGTCGTCCATCAGCGTCAGCGTCGGGCAGAAGGTCAACACGGGCGACGTCATCGGGCGCGTGGGCGCGACCGGCAACGTCACCGGGGCGCACCTTCACCTGGAGGTCCACACGAGCGGCGGCGACGGGATCGACCCGATGGCGTGGCTGCGGAGCAAGGGGCTCAACCCGTAGGCAACGGCGGTGGCTTGTAGGTCCCGCCATTGAGGGGTCCGTACGTGCGGAGGGATCCGTATGTACGGACCCCTCCGCACGTACGGCTGTTGACGTGCAATCGGGCCGACGCCCTGGTCGCACCTGGAGTCGAAGCGGGGGCGGCGCGTCCTGGCCGCGCTGGACGAGGTCGCGCAGAGCCTTGGCCTGACGCGCCGAGCCACGTCCGGCCCGACTCCCTTGGGAACCTCCGAGCGCTCCAGGTCTAGGAGCGGTAGGGGTTGTACGCGGGGTACGCGGGGTACGCCGCCGTCTGCCCGTACGGGTACCCGTACACCGGCCACGGCGGCGCCACGGGCGCCGGAGCCGTGGCCCGGGCCGCGTACGCCAGGGCAGGGCGGGCCGCCTCGCGGCGGGCCCACAGCTCGTGGAGCAGTTCCTGCTCGCGTGCGACGAAGTCGCTGCCGGCCTTGCCGCTGCGCCCCCGGTGGCGCAGGAAGGCCAGCGACGTCGCGTACGACTCGTACTCCGCGACGGCCCGGCCCGCCGCGCGCCCGCCGTATTGGGTCGCGTACTCGCGGGCCATCCGCCGCGCCTTCATCGAGCCGAGGACGAACGGCTCGGGCGCGGCGAGCCAGCCGGCCATGGCATACGCGGGGAGTTCGGTGCGCACCGTGCCGAGCTCGCGCTGGCGCGTCCAGATGACCAGCCAGGTGAGCAGCCCGAAGCACGGGACCATGAAGACCGCGTAGACCGCGAAGAAGCCGTACTCGCCGAAGGCCGACGATCCGTTCCACATCGCGTGCATGCCCATCGCGAGCAGCAGCCCGGCGAGCGGGAGCAGGATGCGCCGCACGTGGTGGCGGTCCGCGGAGAGCGCCGCGACGCCGAAGCCGATGCCGGTGAGCACGGTGAACAGCGGGTGCGCGAAGGGCGACATGATCACGCGCACGAAGAAGGTCGCGGCGGTGACGGAGGCGATGCCGGTGTCGCCGCTGAGCTGGTCGGTACCGAAGGCGGTGCCGAGGTAGAGGATGTTCTCGGTGAACGCGAAGCCGGTCGCGGTGACCCCGGCTATCACCACGCCGTCGACGATCCCCGTGAAGTCACGTCTGCGGAAGAGGAAGACCAGTAGGACCGCCGCGGCCTTCGCCGACTCCTCGACGATCGGCGCTATGACCGTCGCGCCGATGGTGTCGGCGCTGGACGGGTCGGCGGTGGCCGTCGCTATCCATCTGGTCGCGAAGCTGTTGGCGACGATCGCAATCAGCGCGGCCGCGCAGGCGCCCCAGGCGAAGGAGAACAGCAGGTTCCGCCAGGGGCCCGGCTCCACCCGGTCGAGCCAGCGGAACGCGGTCACCAGGAGCGGGACGGGCAGGACCGCCAGGCCCAGGCCCACCAGGAAACCCTCGGTGCCCGTCTGTTCGCGGACGAGGGCCAGGATGACGAGGCCTGAGAGGGCGAGCAGGGTGGTCAGCGCGCCGTAGCGCACCCACTTGCGCTGCCACCAGTGTGCACGCCGCCGGGCGACTCCGGCGGGGAAGCCGGAGTGTGACGGATACGGAGGATTGGTGGCCATGACAAGGACCCTAACGAGGGAGGGACGTGGCCCGCGAGGGTGCCCCGGGAGGGGCGCGGTGAACTGAGCGACCAGCCCGCGACGACCCGCACGTTACGCGCCGGACCTCGCATCGAGCGCTGCGAGCCTGCTCTCAGCTGTCCGCGCTGTCCGCGGAAAGCGGTACGCGGCGGAAGAGCAAGTCGTTCACCACATGTCCCTTGTCCACGCCCTGCGCCTCGAAACGGGTCAGGGGGCGGGAGTCCGGGCGGGGCGCGAAACCGCCGTCGGGCCGGGTGTTCTCGAAGGCCGGGTGGGCAGTGAGGACCTCCAGCATTACCTCGGCGTACGGCTCCCAGTCCGTCGCGCAGTGGACCAGCGCGCCCGGCCTGAGGCGGGACGCGGCGAGGGTGAGGAACTCCGGCTGGATCAGACGGCGCTTGTGGTGGCGCTTTTTCGGCCAGGGGTCCGGGAAGTAGACCCGCAGCCCGTCGAGTGAGTCCGGGCTCAGCATCTCGCGGAGCAGGATGATCGCGTCGCCGTTGCCCACGCGGATGTTGGTCAGACCGCCTCGGTCCGCGAGGTTCAGCAGGTTGCCCTGGCCGGGGGTGTGCACGTCGACGGCGAGGATCCCGGTGCCCGGATCCTCGGCGGCCATCCGCGCGGTCGCCTCGCCCATCCCGAAGCCGATCTCCAGCACCACCGGCAGATCGGCCCCGAACAGCTCCTTCAGATCGAGGACCCGCTGCCCGTCGATGTCCAGCCCCCACTTGGGCCACAGCCGCTGCAACGCGTCCGCCTGCCCCTGCGTCACCCGGCTCCGACGCGGCTGGAAGCTGCGGATACGGCGCTCGAAGTGCGACCCGGCGGGATCCGGCTGAGGGCCGTCGGGGAAACGGGGCTCACCCTTGGAGCGAGGCGTTCGGGGCACGTCGCGGGGCGGGCTGTCGAGGGGCAGCCCGGCGGGGTGGCGGGGGACATCGGGGGTGATGGAGGACTCAGACACAGTGGGGTCGATTTTACGGGGCCCGGGAGGGAGCGGTACGGGGGTGATCGGGTTTGCGGGTTCGGTCCGGGGCGGGAGTGGTCGGGTCCGCGGGGTCGGGCGGCCTGGGGGCGTCGGGTTTACGGGGACGGGGTGGGGCGGGGATGTTCGTGGCGGCCTGGGAGTTCAGGGCTGTGCCGCCTGGGAGTTCAGGCCGGTGCGGCTTCGGGGTTCAGGGTTCAGGGCCGTACGGAGTCGGCGTTCAGGTCCGTGCGGAGTCGGTTCAGACCCGTGCAGAGCCCATGCGGAGTCGGTTCAGACCCGCGCCGGCGTCGCTTCAGGCCCGTGTCAGGCCCGTGCCAACGTCGCGAGCACCCTTCGCCCAACCTCTCGTCCGATCGGCAGCGACGCCGTGGCGGCCGGGGACGGGGCGTTCAGGACGTGCACCGTCCGGGCGCCCTCGCGTATCAGGAAGTCGTCGACCAGCGTCCCGTCCCGCAGGACCGCCTGGGCGCGGACTCCCGCGGCAGCGGGCACCAGGTCGTCCGGGTTCACGGCGGGCAGGAGCCGGCGTACCGCCTGCGCGAAGGCCGCCTTGGACACCGAGCGGCGCAGCTCCCCGCCGCCGTAGCGCCAGTGCCGCCGGGCTATCCGCCAGGAACCGGGCCAGGTGAGCGTCGCGCCCAGCTCGCGGGGCCGTACCGTCCGCCAGTCGTAACCCTCGCGGGCCAGCGCCGGAACCGCGTTCGGCCCGATGTGGACGTCTCCGTCGATGCCCCGGGTCAGATGCACGCCGAGGAACGGGAACGCCGGGTCCGGCACGGGATACACCAGCCCGTTCACCAGCGAGGGTCGCCCCAGTGAGTAGTACTCCCCGCGGAAGGGCACGATCCGCATCCCGGGCTCGTCCCCGGCGAGCCGGGCGATCTCGTCGCAGTGGAGCCCGGCGCAGTTGACCAGCACGCGCGCGCGTACGACCGTGCCGTCCCCCGTGCGGACGGCGACCCCGAGGTCGGGGCGCCGGTCGATGTACGTGACCTCCGTCCCGTACCGGATCTCCGCCCCCGAGGCCTCGGCGAGCTGTCGCGCGACGCCCACGAAGTCGCACACGCCCGTCGTGGCGACGTGGATCGCGGCAAGCCCCCGCACCTCGGGCTCGTACTCCCCGATCTGGGCCGCGCCCAGCTCCCGTACCGCGATCCCGTTCTCCCGCCCCCGCTGCACCAGCGCGTGCAGGCGGGGCAGCTCGGACTTCTCCGTGGCGACGATCAGCTTGCCGGTGACGGCGTGCGCGATGCCGTACTCGGCGCAGAACTTGACCATCTCGGCGCCGCCCCGCGCCGCGTACCGCGCCTTCAGGGAGCCCGGGCGGTAGTAGATCCCGCTGTGGATGACCCCGCTGTTGCGCCCCGTCTGGTGCCGGGCGGGGCCGGGCTCCTTCTCCAGCACGGTGACCCGCGTGCCCGGCGCGGCACGCGTGATCGCATACGCCGTCGACAGCCCGACGATCCCGCCGCCGATCACCAGCACGTCACAGTCGTAACCGATCTCCCGCACCACCTGCTCCACCTCCCGCCTCCGATAGTGCACTGCGCCACTGACAATGCCCTCAAACCCGAAAGACGCTGGAAGCTCATGGCGCCGGTCACGCGGAGAGCGCCCCTTCAGGGGCGCGGGACTGTGACATCCGCGGCTCCGCCGCGTGGGCGCGACCAGCCACAGACGACCTGCACCCCCAAGATCACATCAGCCACGCAGACGCTCAGGCGCCTTGTCCTAGGCCGGTGCCATCAGCAACGGCCTAGCCCGCTCCCGCAGCTCCACCACACGCGGTTCGTCGCCGTACGGCTCCAGCCGGTGCAGAAGATCCTTCACGTACTCGGTGGTGCGGGCCGAGGAGATACGCCCGGCGACCTCCACCGCCCGTACGCCCTGCTCGCATGCCGCGTCGAGGTTGCCGGACTCCAGCTCGGCGACAGCGGACACCACGAGCCGCAGGCCGTGCGAGCGTACGAACTCCTCAGTCGGCTTCGACAGAGCCTGCTCCGTGAAGCGGCGGACCTGGCGAGGTGCCTTCAGGTCGCGGTAGCACTCCGCGGCGTCGGCCGCGAAACGGTCGTACGAGTAGAAGCCGAGCCAGGACGGATCGTGATCGCCCTCACGGGCCCGCTCCAGCCAGCCCTCGGCCGCCTTCAGTGCCCCGCCGGCCGCCTGGGCGTCACCCGCGCGCGCGTGTGCCCGTGCTTCGACGAGGCGGAAGAAGCTCATCGTGCGGGCGGTGGCCAGGCCCCGGTTGCGTTCCAGGGCGGCCTGCGCGAGGTCGACGCCCTCGTCGCCGAATCCGCGGTAGGTCGCCTGGAGCGACATCGAGGCGAGTACGTAGCCCCCCAGGGGCACGTCCGCCGCCGCGCGCGCGAGCCGCAGCGCCTGGATGTAGTAGCGCTGGGCGGCCTCCTGCTGGCCCGTGTCGAACGCCATCCAGCCCGCGAGGCGGGTGAGCTCCGCGGAGGCCCCGAAGAGCGCGCGGCCCACCTCGTCCGAGTACGAGCCGAGCAGCAGCGGCGCCGCCTCCACCCTTAAGCACTCGGGCACCATGGAGGAACGCCAGTCGCCGCCTCCGTACTTGGAGTCCCAGCGCCTGGCGTCCTCGGCGGCCTCCCGCAGCTTCAGTACGTCGCTGTGGCCGACTTTCTGCGGTGCTCCGGAGTCCTCCAGCGGGCTCGCGTCGCGTGCCACCGAACTGTCGGCCGGGGTTATCAGCCACCGGGACGCGGGAGTCGCGTATGCGCTCACTGCGAACGATCCGGCGAGTGACTGCCAGATGCCGCCGGAGCCGGCCCGGCGCCCGGCGAGGTCGAGCCGGTACAGGTCCGTGGCCGACCGCACGGCCTGTCCTACGTCACGAGGGAAGGCGAGGCCCACTTCCGGTGCGGGATCCGCGTCCGCCAGGCCGATCTCGTGGAGCGGCACGGGGCGGCCGAGCTTCTGGCCGATGGCCGCGGCGATGAGATGCGGCGCGGCACCCTGCGGCACCATGCCTTTCGACACCCATCTGGCCACCGACGTCTTGTCGTAGCGAAGAGTCAACCCGCGTTGAGCGCCAAGGTCGTTGACGCGTCGGGCGAGTCCTGCGTTGCTGATTCCCGCGAGGGCGAGAACGGTGCCGAGTTTTTCGTTCGGCCCGCGTTGCTCCCTGGACATGCGCCACCCCTCGACACAGACGGCTGCCGCGCGGGTGTAACCACGCGGCATTCGTACTGCGTCTTCCCGGGCGCCAACCCCTGGAACCCCACCCGCAAAAGCACGTGGCCGAGCCCTCAGGAATATGCCTCCCGCGAAAACACAGGCAAACACAGGGTAGTTCGCCGCATCCCAAGCGTTAAGGGGCATTGTTCCGGATGGCGGGATTGTGGTCCGTGGGCAAGCACGGAGCGTTGTCCTGTGCTCCCGCTGTGTGGCCGTGCGCCCGTCCGTGCGCTCTTCTCCGGCCATCGGGGGAGCGCTTCCATGGATCGTGCGTGGGTCGGCCCGCTGTACTGGATCCAGTGGGCTGGGGGACACCGCCGCCTACATCCCCGCGGGCGGCGGACCGGTCCGGGAGGCGGACTCCGCCTCCCGGACCGTGCGTTGCGCACAGCCTGTACGGAGCGTGTGCAAGTCTGGCCGCCCCGCATCGATTTGGCTGATAATCGCCCCTGCCCTCCGGAGCCAAAAACCGCTTCTACCACGGCACTTGAGGGCGCGTTCGGTGTTTTTGGGAGCGTACCGGGGGCGCATTCACGTCGTAGCCACTGTGTAAATTCTTTGCGAACGCCCTTCCTCACGCGTGCGTTCGCTTCTTCGCGGGCATCTCCCAGGGGCGCACTCCGGGGAGCACAAGCGACCGCACGTGCCCTCCGGTGCGCTCTCTTCGTGGCAGCATGGTGCCAGTTCGTACGGTGCACTGGTTGTCCACAGCCTGTGGAGGCGGCGATGCGGTGGTTGGTGGGGTGGAGCAGTACCGCCACCGGCGCGCCTGTGATCGGTTCGGCGGGAGCGACCGGCAGCGACGGCGAGACGGTGCACCCGGTGGGGTCCCAACTCCTGTGGGGCGACCCGGATCCGCTCTGGGCGGTCGGTGACTGGCGCCCCGACGAGGTGCGCGTCGTGAAGGCCGACGAGCAGAACCGCATCGCGGTGCTCGGCACCTGCGGCGCCTCCGACGAGCAACTGCGCGTGGGCCTGTTCGCCGCGCGCGGAGGGGCACTTCGGCATCTGACGGCCTGGTCCGGCAGCTACACGGCCGTCGTCCAGGTGGGCCGCCGCCTGATGGTCTGCGGCGATCTGGCGGGCGCACGGCCGGTGTTCTACACCCCCTGGGCGGGCGGCACGGCCTACTCGACCGCCGCTCTCCCGCTCGCCGACCTCATCGAGGCGAACCTCGACTTCGGCCACCTGGCGGCCCTGCTCGCGGCTCCCGACGTCCCGGCCGCACTCCACGACTCGACCCCCTACGAGGGCGTACGGCGCATCCCGCCCGGGCACGCGCTGATCCTGCGCACCGGCGCACGCGAGATCGCCGGGTACGAGCCGGTGGCCTCCCTCGCCGTCGCGGCCCCGTCCGCCGACCCCGACAGCGCGGTGGACGCCGTACGCGACGCCCTCGTGGAGGCGGTACGCGCCCGACTCGCCGCCCCCAGACACGTGCCCGGGGCGGACATAGACCCTGGTCCCGTCCCCGGAATGGGCCCCGCCGAGCGGCGCGCGGCGCGCGGCATGCCCGTACCCGGCATCGGAGCGGACCTCTCCGGAGGACCCGCCTCGGGAACACTCGCCCTCCTCGCGGCCGGCCTGCCCGGAGCGCCGGGCACCGTCCTCGGACACGGAACCGGCGCCGGTGAACGCCTCCTCGCGGTCACGTTCAACGATCTCGCGGTGAAGGGCCGGGAGGCGGAACTGGAACGGGCCGGGACCCTGGCCGCGAACCCCCGACTGCACCACGTAGTGGTGGCCGGCGGCGAAGAGGTCCTCCCCTACGCCGAGTTGGAGGGTCCGCTGACGGACGAGCCGGGCCCGTCCCTGGTGACCGCGGCCCGCCACCGCGCACGCCTCGCCTCGGGCAGCGCGGACCACTTCACGGGCTACGGCGCACGCCAGGTCCTGGACGCACACCCGGCCCGCCTCGCCGACCTCTTGATGGACCGCAAACGACGTCATCTGGTGCGCCCTGTCGCCGCACTGGCGAAGGCCGATGGCTCTGTCATGGTCTCCGCGCGCGTGTACGGCGCGGCGCGCAAGCTCTCCCGTACGCCCTATCGCGTCGGCATCGAGGGCCTGGCGGAGCGCCTGCTGCACAAACGCTTCGAGGAGCCGGGAGGTGCCGTGGGGGCGTCGCTCGCCGCGCTCACCTGGGCCAGACCCGGGCCCGCCGCACGCTGGCTGACCGGCGAGGCCCTCGCTGAAGTATCGGTTCGCCTGACGGGAGCGACGACTCGGGCGAGCGTCGGACCCGGCCAGCGTCCCGGCGACTTCCGCGCGCGTTCTGCCCTCGCCCGGCACGCCGCCGATCTGCGCGTCCTGGAACAGGCCGCCGAGGTCCGCTTCCAGCGCCTGCACGCCCCCTTCCTCGACAACCAGGTCGTACGCGCCTGTCGCACCCTTCCCGAGGCGCTGCGCGTCAAGCCCGGCGCGCGCGCGGCCATACTCCGCACCGTCCTGGAGGGCGCTGGAGTGGCCGACCTCCCGCCCGGCTGGGGCGCCCCCTCCCACGCCTCCTCGGCGGCCGCCGCCCGTACCGGACTCCGGGTCGCCGTGGACGACCTGATCGCCCTCTTCGACACGCCTCTTCTCGCTCAGGCGGGCCTGGTCGAGGCCCGCGTCGTCCGCAAGGCCCTCCGGGCGGCGGCCGACGGTGAACCCCTGCCTCTTGAGGGGCTTGCCGATCTCGTGTCCCTGGAGCTGTGGCTCCGGCGGTTGCTGGACCGCCGAGGGACGTGCTGGACGGGTACGCCGGCGCGGCAGCGGGCGGTTCCGGCGGGGATTCGGCCGCAGAGGGGGGCGTTGGGGGCGGGGGCGCGAAGGGGGTGAGCGGGTTTTTTCGCCCCCGCCGCCCCTACC
>NZ_JBQQCG010000045.1:0-93573 GCF_052245575.1 Streptomyces sp. 2A115
CTCCCCTCCCCCCCCCCCCCCCCCCCACGACCGGGTGAGACTCCGCCGAAATCGGCCCGCCGCCCGGCCACGCCCGCCAGGATGGATCGGGTGCCCCCCGCAGACCTCTGGCATCACCACGGCCGCACCCGCCACGCCACCGACCGGACCGTGCCCAGCTCCTTCCGCTGGAGCTGGAGCCAGGACAGCGGGCCCGGCCCGGAAGTCCTCGGCGCCGGCCGGGCTGTGCGTCGGCGATCTCGGCGCCGGGACCGCCCGGCACGCCGCCCACCTGGCCGTCCACCACCAGCCCGCCAGGATCATGGCCGTCGACGCCTCACCCGCCCAGTACGCCATGGCCACCGACCTGTACGGCCACCTCGCGCCCCGCCTGGGCATCGTGCCGTCCGACGTGGTCAGCCACCTGCACGCGATGCCGGACACCTACGACGTGCTGTACAGCGTCTTCGGCGCGGTCGACTTCACCGAGCCGCGGGAGCTGCTGCCGGTGGCAGCCGCCGCACTGCCGCCCGGCGGGCGGCTCGTGTTCTCCACCCTCGCCCACTACCTCGGCGGCGAATCCGCGCAGCCCGACGTACTGCACGCCGACATCCCCGCGAAGACACCGGACGGCAGGGCGACCACCATGCACCGGTGGGTGCTCCAGGAACACGTGTGGACCAAGCTGCTCGACGAGGCCGGGTTCACACGGATCAGCGTCGACGTACTGCCCGGCGGGGACGGGCCGCGTACCGCCGACGCGCTGCTGGTGACCGCGTACCGCTCGTCGTGACGTCCCACTCTCTGCGGGTGGGGGGGCCAACTCCGCGCCAGAGGCACTCTCCAGGTGACCGCGTGAACATCATCGACCTCCTGGCGGACCTCCAGGCCCGGCACGACGAGGCCACCGCCCTGGCCGACGAACTACGCGCTTCCACGAGTACATGCAAAGGCTGCCCGGCTCCGTTGGCACGGTCGTGCCGGTCGTGTACGACAGCAGGAAGCCGCGGCACACGAAGACGGGAACCCGCGAGAACCTCGACTTCGACGGTGAGCGGCTTGTCGTGCTCTTCGTCGGGGGCACCGGTCTCGTGCTGCTCGGTGTCGGGGCGCTGCTCTGTCTCATCGGTGCGGTGACGTGACGCATCGGACGCGCAGTCGACGGGCCGGGATACCGCGACGCGCGCTGCGGGCGGGGTCAGGGTGATTACCAGGACAGGCGGCCAAGGACGGCCGCATGCCGTGCCGATCCCGCACTTGAGATGGACGATCTCCGGTCGCCGAGCCCACGCCCGCACCAGCCACTACCGGCGCCAGGCAACGCAACGAGCCTGAAGACACGATCTACAGCTGGACTACTAAGGGGTGTTTTCGAAAGCCCCGAACAGCACCCACAGCGCCCGGCACACACTCTCGCCGCACCGGCCGAAATCCCAAGTACATAGGCGGCCTACGCGGTTGTGGCGATGCCGCCGTCGACGGGGATCACGGCGCCCGTTAGGTATGCGCCTGCCCGGCTGGCGAGGAACACGGCGACACCCGCCATGTCGTCGTCGCGGCCGATCCGGCGTAGTGGGGCCGACGCCGCGATCGCCTCCCCGAACTCATCGAGGGTTGCCGCCATCATCGTCGACGGGAACGGTCCCGGCGCCACGGCGTTCACGGTGACGTGCTGCGGTCCTAGTTCCTTGGCGAGCACTCTGGTGAGTTGATGCAGTGCGGCCTTGCTGCTGGAGTACGAGTAGTTGGGCCGCTGGGGGATGTGGATGGCGGCGATGCTGCCGATGTTGATGATCCGTGCGGGATCGTCGGCGGTGCCCGCCTTGCGAAGTGCGGGCAGCAGCGCCTGGACTAGCCAGAACGGCGACTTCAGGTTGAGGTCGATGACCGTGTCCCAGGCCGCGTCTGGGAACGTCGCCAGCGGCTCGTCCCACAGGGCGCCCGCGTTGTTGACGAGGATGTCGAGAGGCTCCGAGTCGGCGGTGACGAGGTCGGACAGTCGCCGACACTCGTCGTGGCGGGACAGGTCGGCGGGGATGGCCCGCACGTCACCGAATTTGGACAGCTGTTCCTGCGCCTGAGCGCACGCTTCTGCGTTGCGTGAGCTGATGACCACGCGGACGCCCGCCTGGAGAAGGCCTCGCGCGATCATCATCCCGATGCCTCTGGTGCCACCGGTGACGAGCGCGCGCTTTCCACTCAGATCGAAAAGTTCTGCGTGCGTTGTGAATTGGTTGTCTATCACTTGCCGTCTTTCTCGTTGGTCGTGCGGGGTGATGCGTCGACGCGTCGGGGGTTCGGTTCAGCTGTCGGTGTTTTAATGACGATTTTGCCGGGGCCGTGGTGGCTGACCGTAGAAGAAAATCATGCCCATGCAGCCGAGCCCGAGAGCCGAGACTTCGAGTTGTTGTCTTAGTTTGCGTTGTTGCATTAGAGATGCTCCTGGGGTATCGGTCGTCTGGCTCCCGCTTATTTCGTGTTTAGCCGGGAGCCGGTATAGAAGTTGGGCAGCCTTCCGGGACACCGGCGAGACCCTGGTGATTACCGGCATGCCCTCAACGCTATGGCCTTGGCGTGCACTCCAAGCAAGCGGAACAGGTAAGAAATCGGCAGGGTGCTCCCGCGGGGCGGCGGCCGCACCCCTGGGTGCTGTCGAGCCGCGGGGCCGCGCGGGCATGGCCTCGACTGCCTGGGTACCGCTGTGCGGCATGAGCCCCTGCCCGACGAGCAAGAGGCCATCCGTGACGCTGCCGGCATCATCGCGGAGTACAACGCTCGGATGGAGGAGCAAGCCCGGGCGTACGAAGAGGGCCATCACTGATCCGGACCAAGGGCTCATACTGCTCCCGGCGCCTCACCCTCATCAGTAGAGGCATCAGGAAATTCCTCTTGTCCTGTCACGCCACGCCGTATCCGCTCACGCTCAATATCGGCAGCGATTCGTGCACGCTCCATCTCGTGCTCTTCCTTGATTACCGTTCGTTTGGTCTCGCGTTCGCTTCCGCAACTCGACACCAGCGAATTCGCACCACGGAATCGAGCGCCTGCTGACCAAAGTGCGGAACTGCATTCCCGTCTCCGTCAGTAGCACCCGGCCGTAGATGCCATTGACCCTGCCGAACAACGCGGTCATCGAGAAAACGCCGAAACCGCCAATCCACACCCGCGGTCCGGCGCCCGCGCCCCCAGACCGACCGCCACTGTCCCACCGGGGAGGATCAGCATGACAAAGCCGGTGCGCCACCAGCTCTTTCGCCGTGCGGCATCACTGTGGCCGATCAAGACATGGGCCATGCGCCTGATGCTACTGACCGGGGCGGTCAGAAGAGCGGACGCAGCCAGCGAAGCATCGGCCCGAGCATCAGAGCCTCGGCAGTCCGCCCACCCATCAGCCGTGCGGTTTGCCTTCGTCGGCGATGCTGCGACTGCGCAGTGTCCGACGTGCACCACGTCGAGCGGTGGGCCATGCCCGGGACACCGGCTCGTGTGCCGTCGCCGAGAAACTCGACTTCACCATCGGGCGCGGGAGATCGCCGCCAACCGGCAGGCGATCACCGACCGCTGGACCGCAAGGAATTCACGAAGTAGAAGTGGCCCGCGGCGGGCACCTTGGCCACGAACGGGTGATCGGAGACGGGCCGTACCTGGTTCCACCCCATCTGGGGTACGCGCACTCGCCCACCGTCGAATGCCCGCACCGTTCCGGGGAGCCATCCCAGGCAGGTGGCGTCCTGCTCCACGCTGTGCTCGAAGAGCACCTGGAGTCCGACGCAGATCCCCAGGAACGGCATCGGTCCGTCGACCACCAGCAGGTGGAGCGCGTCGGGCCACCCGGTCCCCGACAAGTACTCCATCGTGGTCCCCGCCGAGCCGACCCCACCGGGTCATGGTCGCCACGACCGTCCCGGACAGCGGCACGAAGAACTCCGCGGCCGTCTCGGTCGACCCGATTGTCCCCAAAGATCGGCGGGAGGGAAGTGCATGACGGACGTGAGGACGTAGACCGGCCGACCCGGGTCCTGATTCCGCTGGCTGTCACGGTGGCGGGATTTCCTTGGGCGCGGAGTCAGGCACTTCGGTGGCGGGGTTGGAGGTGGAGGTGGAGGTTGTGGGGGCGGATGACGATGTCCCTTTCGTAGCGGACGGGTGCGGCGGTGGCGGGTGTGAGCTGCCAGCGGCGGGTGAGGGCGCCGAGGGCGAGGGTGAGTTCGCCGACGCCGAGGGTGTCGCCGATGCATTTGCGGGCGCCCAGGCCGAAGGGGATGAGGGAGCCGGGGACGGGGGGTGTGGTGTGCGGGGGCGCCCAGCGGGCGGGGTCGAAATGGTGGGGGCTCGGGTGGGCGGACGGGAGGTGTTGGACGAGGTAGGCGCTGACGACGAGGGTGTCGCCGGCTTTCAGGGGGTGGTCGCCGAGGGTGGTGTCGCGGGTGACGGTGCGGGTCAGGAGCCAGACGGGCGGGTAGTGCCGCAGGGTTTCGGTGATGACACGGCTGGCGAGTTCCAGCTCGGACAGGTGGGCGTGGGTGAGGGGCCCCGGGGGCAGGGTCGCCGCTTCGGCGTGTACGCGCTGCTGGAGGGAGGGGTCCTGTGCAAGATGGTGGGTGGCCCAGGCGAGGGCGTTGCCGGTGGTTTCCATTCCGGCGATGAAGAAGGTGATGACCTGGTCGCTGACGTCTTTGTCGGTCAGGGTGCGGCCGTCGGGACCAGGTTCGGTCAGGAGGCTGAGGAAGGCTCCGTGGTCGGTGGTGCGGGCGCGGTGTTCGGCGATGATGCGGCCCAGTGTGGCTCGCAGGCTCCTCTGGGCTCGGGTGTAGCGGCGGTTCGCGGGCAGAGGAAGGCGAGTGTAGGCGGCGGGGAGCAGGGCGTGGGTGTAGATGCCGGCGGTGATCGCGGACATGTCCTGGACCATCGTGGTGACGGTGGCGGGGTCCAGGGTGCCGTCGAAGAGGGTGGAGACAATGGCGCGGGCTGTCAGCGCCTGGGCCTGTGCGGCCATGTCGAGGGTGCGGCCCGGCTGCCATTGGTCGATGCCGTCGGTGATTTCGGCGGCCATGAGGTCGAGGTGGGCGGGGAGGCGGTCCTTGTGGAAGGCGGGCTGGAGCAGGCGCCGTTGTTGCCGGTGACGGGAGTGCGGGCAGGCGAGCATGCCGTTGCCCATGACGTCGGCGATCCGGTCGTAGAGGGGGCCGCCCTTGTCGTAGAGGGCGTCGTCGAGGAAGACGTCCCGGGTGAGGGCGGGGTCGCTGACGAGGGTGGCGGTGAGCGGGCCCAGCCGGACGCGTGACAACGGCCCGTGGGCGGGTGCGGCAGTGAGGAACCTCGCCGGGTCGTTGAGCAGGCGCAGGGCGTGCCCGACCAGGGGCAGCGCGCCGGGCAGCAGGGGCAGGGCCGCGGGGATGTTGGAGGGCCGGGAGGCGGTGAAGGTCATTGTTCTCCTGGCGGAGCGCTGGGTGGGACATGAACGGCGCCGGGCACTGTGGGGCATGCGAGTGTGCTGAATGTGCCGGTCAGGTGTTCCACCACCAGGCAGCGACGGGTGTGGTGAGGGGTTGGCTGAGGCGTGCGGGGTCGGCGAGCCGGGTGACGACGGCGGGCATCTGGATGCGGGGGGTTACGGTCTGGCCGGGGTTGTTGGGGTCGTTGTAGCGGCCGCTGGTGAGGTGCCAGTGCAGGCTGCCGGCGACCCAGTCGGTCAGGGCGCGCCCGTAGCGGACGAGGCGGGGGCTGGCGCCGTCGGTGAGTTGCTGGGCGAGCTGGTGCAGGCGGTGCATGGCCCGGTCGTGCATCAACGTCGCTTCACGCAGCGCCTGCTGGGGGGTGCAGCTGTGGTGGCGGGCGAGGATGGGCACCAGGTTCATCGCCTCGGGGTAGCCGAAGTGCTGTTCGCGGAAGGCTTCCTTGTTGTACGAGGTGGTGTCGTTGTGCCAGGCGATGAGGGCAACGCACAGGTCGTGCAGGACGTGGATGCGCGGGTCGTGGTACTCCTCGGCGGTCAGGACGTAGTCCTGGGCGATTTCGATGAAGGCGAGTGCGGACAGGGCGGCGCTGCTGCTCTGCCACATCATGAGGTAGTCGTCCAGGTTCGCGGAGTGGGGTTTCTGCCGGATGGCGGCTTCCCAGACCAGGCCGGAGAAGTACGCGTCGACCTGGTCGGTCCACCGGTAGACCTGGGCGGGAGTGCCCTGTCGGTCGAGGGCGGCGCGGATGTCGAGGAGGGAGGCGGCCCACTTGTCGTCGCGCATCAGCGGGGCATCGGGGGTCTGCAGTGCGCGGCTCAGCCGGGCGAGGTAGGGGGCGAGGGTTTCGGGGGCGGTGCCGCCGAGGGTCTCGTCGCAGAGTGCGTCGTCGAAGGAGAAGAGCCAGTTGCAGTAGTTGGTGCCCGCCAGGAGTGTGTCGGCACGGCCGTCGGGAATGCCGAGGCCGACGAAGTCACCCACGTGGGCGCGGCGGGTGTACTCGCGGTGCGCGTCGTCGGTGAAGAGGTCGAAGCTCTGCATCCAGGTGAGGCTCTCGGCGTCGACGGCCTCGGCGTGCGGGGAGCGGCGCGGGGGGAAGGGGCAGTACAGGGGTGGCACGGCGAGCGGTGTGTGCGTACAGGTGGCCACGGGAACTCCAGGGCTGGACGGCCGGGTGGGTGAGGGGCCGGGCCGGTGACGGCCCGGCCCGTGGGTGCGTGCGGGAGGGTCAGGCCGTGGGAGCGGTCACCGCGGCGGGGGCAGTGGAGGTGGGGATGTGTGCGAGCGATGAGGCCGGGCGCGGAGAGCGGATCATCATCACGCACAGGACCAGGGACCACAGGGCGAAGCCGACGTAGGAGCCGAAGCTGCCCCAGCCCCACGGGGTGAACGGCGTGTCACTGGTGGTCAGCACGTTGAAGAAGTACCCGAAGTGCGCCATGGCCAGGACGTGGGAGGTCCAGCCGGTCCAGCGGGGCAGGGTGGTGTTCTTCAGGATCAGGCTGCCCGCGGCGTAGGAGAACAGGGCGAGCGGCAGGGACCCTGCGTAGCCGAAGGTGACGCACAGGTCGTAGGTGAGGTGCAGGTAGGCGCTGCTGATCGCGTCCGGGCGCTCGGCGGCGACGGGGCCGAGGAGGAACGCGGCGTTGGACATCATCCAGCAGATGCCCACGGACAGGGCGGCGGGGATGAGGAGTTCGGCCTGCAGCGGTGCCCGGCCCGGGGCGGTGAGCCACCGCTTGAGCCCGGCGGCGAACCAGATGAACAGCAGGCCGAAGGCGATGTCGATGGTGTAGCCGGAGATCGACGGGTTCTGGGCGAACCAGGTGCCGATGCTGTCGGAAGAGTCGCTCCAGTACGGGAAGGGTCGGCTCAGCGGGTTGCGGACGAAGGGCAGCGGGACCAGGAAGAGCGCCACCATGGCGATCCCGATCCAGCCGGCCACCTTGGCCTCGCGGCGTTCGTCGTGGGCGTTGAGCATCGGCGTGTCCTTAGGTAGTGAAGGGACGGGGCCGTGCCCTGGCAGGGCACGGCAGGAGCGCGTGCAAGAAGCGCCCCGGGGATCGCGGTTGTACGGGGGTGGAACAGACCCGAGGTTGAACGCGGGCACGGCATGAGCGCAGGGGCGAACCACGCCCTGGGGACCGGTTCTCGTGGCGACGAGGGCGGCTTGGCCGGTGAAAGTTGTGGAGGACTGCGGCCGGGGCTCCGGGCCGGACAGAAGTGCGGCTGCGGGCGTACCCGGCCGCGGTTGGTCAGCGCAGGCCGGTGAGCCAGGAATCGGCGGGGACCAGGCCCGTCCACGGGCGGTCGGCGGCGGAGTCGGCCAGGGCGTCGAGCGCGTCCGCGATACGGGCCAGCAGGTTCTCGGCGTAGTGCGGTGGGGCGTAGGCCGGGTCGAAGATGACGGCCAGGTCCAGTGCGTCTCCGTTCTCACGAGCCAGCAGGCCCAGGTCGCAGGGCAGTTGGAAGAGCTGTCCGGCGAAGGCGGGGTCGAGCTGGTCGGTGCGCTCGACGGCGCAGCCGGTCAGGCGCAGCCCTTCGACGGGGGGCAGGTAGTCGTAGAAGACGAACTGTGAGGCGGCGAAGAGTTCTCCGATCGGCGGATGGATTCCTGCCAGGGTGAGCAGGGAGGCGCTGTCGTGGCACAGCGCCTGGTGCAGGTCCGTGTCCGCGGCGTGCAGGGCCTGTCGCACGGTCACTGCCGGATCTTGGGGCACGTGATGACGTACGGGGACGGCTTGGGCGTACAGGCCCGCGGTGTGGGCGGTGTTTCCCGGGTGGGCGGCGCTGACCGCGAGGAGGAGCGTCTCGTCCTGCCCGGTGTCGGCTGCCACGGCGGCGGCGAAGAGCGCGTACAGGGCGCTGGCCGGGGTCACGCGCTCTGTGCGGGCCAGCCCCCGGAACGCGGTGGCGGTGGTGGCGGGGATACGCCGGGTCCGCAGCAGGGCGTCGTGGGCGTCGGTGTGGGTGCCCAGATGAGCGGGCGGGATCAGGAGGCCGGGGCGGGCCCCGGAGAGCCGTTGCGTCCAGAAGGCGATGTCGTCGGCGCGTGGCTGCTCTGGTGCGTTCAGGGCGTGGTAGTCCGTCGCCGGCAAGTTGCTGGCCCGGCCCTTGACGGCGTCCGCGTAGAGGGTGGAGAGCTGCTGTTCGACGAGGTTGAGCGACCAGCCGTCGGAGGTGAGGTGGTGCAGTCGCAGGCCCAGCAGGTGATCGTGCGGGCCGGCGGTGAGGAGGGTGGCGGTGAAGACGTGTCCGGCGGCGGCGTCGAGGGGATCGGCGGCGTCCAGAGCCGCCAGGAACTCCGCGGGACTGCGGGAGCCCATTGTGTCGACGGGGTGATGGCGCAGGACCGCCTCGGCAGCGGGGTAGACGGTCTGGTGCAGTTCGCCCGGTTCGCCGGTCAGGTGCACTGCGGTACGCAGTGCGGGCTGGTGGGCCACGAGCCGGTCGACGGCCGCCGACAGGGCGCGGACGTCGAGGGGGCCGCGGATGCGGTAGTGGCATTCCAGCGAGAAGCGCGGCCCGTGACTGGGCAGGATCCCGCCGGCCCGGTCGTCGTTGACCCTCAGAAACTGGTGCGTGGGTCCCGCGGCCAACCGCGCCCCGTCCGGACCGATTTCCGTCAGGGTGTCCGTCATGAAAGCGGCCCGTTGCCCGGGCAGTGACGCACCGGCGGCCGTGTCGGCCAGGTGGGCGGCCAGCCGGGCCGCGGTGGGGTGCTCCAGCACCGTGCGGGACGGGACGCTGCGGCCCAGGGCGTCACCGATCTGCGTGGCAGCCCGCACCGCCCGCAGCGAGTCGCCGCCCAGCTCCACGAAGTCGTCGTCCACTCCCACCCGGTCGAGCTCCAGAACGCTCGCCAGGATCCCGGTGAGCGTTTCCTCGACCGGCGACTCCGGTGCCCGGTAGGACATGGACACCGCGGGCCGTTCGCTCGACGGTGCGGGCAGGGCCGCCCGGTCGAGTTTGCCGTTGGCGCCCAAGGGCAGTTCGGTCAGCAGTACGTACCGACCGGGCCGCTCGTGTTCGGGCAGCCGGGCATCGGCCTGGCGGCGCAGTGCCGGCAGCAGGTCTTCGGACGCCCGGGCCAGGACGTGCCGGTGCAGGGGTGCCGAGATGAGCTCGTCGTCCCTCACCGGCTGCGGCCACCGGATCGCGACCGCCCGCTCGGCAGCGGTGTCCGCGCCCGGGGAGACAGCGGGAAGGAACACGACGTCGAAGGCGCCGTCGCGGTACCCCGCCGCACGGGACAGCCGCACCGGCCGCCCCAGTTCCGCCGCCAGTTCCTCCACGTCCGCGGGATGCACGGCGTCGGCGTCGGCGCGGGCGGCCAGAGCCCGCAGGTCGGCGGCGGTGAATCCGCTGCGGCCCGCTGCGAGGATGTCCCGTACCGCGCACGCCCCGGCCGTTCGGCGGTTGGGCACTCGCAAAACCCCCACCGGTCCCGGCTCCGCCGCCAGCAGCTCCCGCAACCCCTCCAGGGTTCCGGGCCAGGAGCACCACTGCGCCACCTCGAGGACGGAGTCCGGCAATTGGGGGGTGAGGACGGCGTCGAAGCGGAAGTCGTTCATCTCGTTGCGGGCGAGCCCGGTGCGGGGCCGCACCTCGGCATGGGAGGCTCCGCAGCGGGTGAACCAGCGCGGGTCCACCAGCAGATACGGGTCGAGGGCGACCCGGCGCCGCCACCGGGTGCGCAGTACCTCGCCCCCCACGGCGTCGTCTGCCCCGTCCAGGACTACGGACGCGTGGAAGGCGTCCTGCACCGTACGGTCCTTCACGTCACCGAACACCACACGGCCGCCTGGCGCGGATGCCCGCAGCGCGGTTGTCACGGCTCGGGCCAGATGCGCATCTGAGTTCAGGTAGGGCACGACCGAGTTGCACAGCACGAGATCCATCCCCGTGACGTCCCCCGCGCTGGTCACATCTCCCTGGCGCAGCTCGACCCGGGACAGCGCCGTGCCGTCGAGCCGGGCGCGCAGGGCGGCGAGGGATTCGACGGAGACGTCCACGCCCACGACGCGTGCCGCCGCGTCGGCCAGCCGGGTCAGGATCATGCCCGAACCGCAGCCCAGGTCCAGCAGGCTGCCCGGGGAGCCGTTCTCGGAGGCCAGACGCACCGTGGCCTCGATCCACTCCTCCATCTCCGCGTCCGGAAGCTGCTTTCCGGTGTAACTGCTGGTCCATCCCGCCCGCTCATCATGGAAGTCCAGGCTGCTGAAGAGCTTGTCCCAGCTCTCGTGCAGCTGTCGGGCCGCGCTCTGCTCGTCCCACCGCGGAACCACGTGGGCGACCAAGCGGCCCCGGTGGACGCCGACTGTCACGTCCCGCACCCCCGGCACCTCCTGCAGCACCCGGGCGATGCCCTCGGGCTCCACCCGGAAACCGCGCACCTTCAGCTGGGCATCACACCGGCCCAGCAGTTCCAGCCTGCCGCTCTCATCGAACCGGCCGAGATCACCGGTGCGGTACATCCGCTGCCGTCCGTCGCCCGGGCAGGCCACGAAACGGGAAGCGGTCAGCTCGGCATCCCCCGGGTACCCCTGCGCCAGCCCGGCGCCCGTGACGCACACCTCACCGACCTCACCTGCCGGAACAGGCTGACCGTTCCCTCCGATCACGAGGACCGGCGTCCCCGGCAAGGGGGTGCCGACTGTGACGGGCTCCCCGGGCCGGAGCACGGCGGCCGTGCACCACACGGCCGCCTCCGTGGGCCCGTAGGCGTTGACAAACTCCACGTCCGGCATCCTGCGGTGGTGATCGGCGGCCAGCTCGCTCGGGCAGGGCTCGCCCCCCACTACGACCTGCCGCAAGTGGGGTGACGGGCCCTCCAGGAGCGGCAGGACCGCCCCGTACAGCGACGGCGTGAGCAGGACGTGGCTGACCGGACCCTCGGCCATCTGCGCAGCGAGGTCACTCAGGGCCTGCTGCGGGTCCGCGGGCGCCAACCACACGGTTCCGCCGGCCAGCAGCGGCCACCAGATTCCCGGCAGCGAGGCGTCCGTCGTCATCGGCGACACCACCGCCATGCACCGAACCGGCGTGGCAAAGCGGTGCGCATAGGCTTGCATGGTGTGCGCGATCGCCCGGTGCGCGACCGCGACCGGCTTGGGCCGGCCCGACGTGCCCGAGGTATGAATGATGTACGCACGCATCTCCGGCGAAGGGCCTAGCTGGCTCCCGGCTTCCGCCACACCGGTGCCGGAGCGGTGAACCGTCGGATCGTCCAAGTCGACCCGGTCGACGCCATCGGGCAGGCACTGCCCGGACAGCGCGAGCACCCGCCGCGTCTCTACCCCCGCCAGCAGATCACGAAGCCGGTCCGGCGGATCATCGGCAGACACCGGCACATACACCGCCCCCGCAGCGAACACCGCCAACTGCGCCACCACTGCCCGCACACCTCGCGGGACCGCGCAGGCCACAGCATCACCCGCACTGATTCCGCCCGCACGCAGGTACCGGGCCCATGCGGAGACTTCGTCCACGAGCTGGGCGTAGGTCAGGCTCTCCGACGGGTCGGTCACCGCTGTCGCACCGGGCACTTCTTTCGCACGCTCGCAAAGCAGGTGCCACAAAGTGGTGTCGCATTCCGGGTGCGGGAAATCTGAACGGTCCTCCCGCAATTCGAGAATATCGGTCACTTTTCTCCCGAAGATAGCGATTGGCATGTTGAGCGAAGGCACCCCTGGCGGATTCAGACCGGAGGACCATCAGCTCAGGAAATACATAAGGAGCACTTGGGGGAAATCCCTTTGAGACTTGAGAGTGACGCCCCAATGTTAAAATGCGTTTCGTCCGGATAAGTTCCCGAGAAGACCGGCGCGGCAAACACCATATTCGCAAGAACTTCCTCAGGCGGTAAATGCGATTCCCGTCGTTCGAGATGCATGGAATTTTACGTTTGAGGGTTCAGTCCGGGTTGTTCCCGAAACGGTGCTCTTCAGGAAATGCGAAGCGCATCACGGGGACACCGGGACGCAGTGGCGTGTCAGCAGCGGCGCCAGTGACGCAGGCGCGATGAGTACCAGCCCCGCGCCGCAAGGGTGATGCATCGCCCTGAGGGACCTACCGGCCGCGGCGCGGCCCGCCATTACCCGAAGGACGCCTATACGCTTCCCTTGGTCGTGGACGGCGTCTGCGCGTCAGGGAACAGCCTGGCAAGCAGCGCTGGTCCGGCTTCCGGAGCGCGGGAGAGGCCAACACCACCGGAGCCGAACAGGCAGGGTTTTCATTCGCAGACCCGCCCCCGGCAGGTGGAACCGCTGGCAGGCGCACCGCGGCAGGGGCGGACGAACTGCGCGCCCCTGCCGGATGGCCTGCGGGCGTGGCTACCCTGCGAGGGCGCGATTACCCGAAGGGACCGAGGCGTCGGTCAGGCGAGGCTTCCGAGGAAGTTGCTACCCGCGTCCGTGAGCTCGTCGCTGAGCAGATACTGTTCCCAGCCCGCGTGGAACTCTTCCCGGGAGACCTGCCCGTCGTTGTTCACGTCCATCAGCGAGCACGTCGCTGCGGCCTCTGCCGGGCTGGAGCCGAGAGCCTCCAGATAGCGCTGGAAGTCGACAACCGGGACGAGCCCGTCGTCGTCATCGTCGATGGCTGAGAATTCGGCGTCCAGTACCGAGCGGCATCCGGAGATCACCTGCTCCCGACGCCCCAGGGTGTCGGACATCGCGGACCGGAACTCCTCGCGGGTGATCATTCCGTCACCGTCGGCGTCGGCCGCCGCCACGAGACGGTCCCACCCCTCTCGGTAGGCGGCGAACAGCGCAGTCGCCTTGGGGGAGTCCGCGGACACGCGCCCTGAGCGGATTACCTCCTGGCCCATGAGCTCGCAGTCGGCGAATTCCAGGACGCCGCTTCGGTCGGCGTCGAGCCGATCGAAGATCAAGTCATATTTCTGCAGAATAGATTCGGTGGTCACTGCGTCACTCCTCCAAGAGCGGAATCTGGATGTCGGCACCGCCTGGGTTGATACCCGGCAATGACTACAGGGTCCTATCCAATGAAATGGCGTCATACACCATTTTCGACGGGCTCGTCATGAATGAGGTAATCGCATAAGCGGGGTCGCGTAAGAAATAGGCGGTGTGTCACCGGGCGGGATCGACCGATCACACCGCAAGTACGTACGCCAGACCGGCCCGCTCCTGCCTCCACCAGGACCGAGAGCGGGAGGGACGAGGACACGGTTACGACTTCGTGGCCGTCTGGCGGACTGGTCGGCAGCCTTCCTCGCCCTCGCCGACGGCACGACCACCTGAGGCGAGAAGGACCTTGGCGAAGATCCTGGGACTGGCCAGCGCGGCAAGGGGTTTGAGCATGTGGAAGACATTGACGAACAGGCTGTGCAGACTCGGATCGGTCACCATGAGCCGCAGGAGGCGCCCCTTGTACCACGCGACCGGCCGCAACCAGAGAGGCAGCGGCTCACGTCGGCTGTGATACTGCCAGACAAGGTCGTCGCTGGCGGTCATGATCCACTGCTTGCGGGCGATACGTGCGATATGCCGCTGGAAAGAACGTGCGAGGCCCTCGATGGTATGGGGCCGGCCTCGCAGCACCCGGGTCAGATGGTCCGCCAGGACCCGGGCTTCGAGCACGGCGGTAGCCATGCCTTGCGCGTAAGCCGGATTGAAGGCGCCGACGGAATCGCCGATGGCGACGAGCCCATCAGGCCATCTACTCATCTGTGCATACAGAGTGAGACGGTTCTCGGTACGCCTGAAGACATGGATCCTGCCGCCCGGCACGGGGGTGGCACCAGCAAGCAGCCGGTCAAGATCGGGGTTCCGCAGGCTCGCGGCGAACTGCCGCCAACCGGCGGGGTCCACCGGCGGATGGTCTCCGCCCGCGCCGAACAGAGTGACCAGCCAGTTCCCATGCTCCAACCGCGCGGCGAACCCCCCACGCGGTTGCTCTGGCGCGTTGTACGGCTGGAACAGCGCGTCGAAGTCCTGTGACGGCGCCTCCACGGTCCTGGTCGCGTAGACCAGGTCCGCATCAGTGACCTTCTGTGCCGGCCGCGGATAGCCCGCGTGCTCCAGCCAGTTCGGGAGTGGTGAGAACCGCCCGGAAGCATCCACGACCAAAGCCGCTTCGAGCGTGCGCCCGCCCTCCAAGCGGACTCCGACTACGCGCGATGCGCCGTCGTCCCAGCACAGCCCCTTGACCCGGCTCCGGTCGCGTACGTCCACTGACGTGTCCGTCAGCACTCGCTGGCGCAGCCTCCACTCCAGCAAGTCCCGCGAGAACGCCTGCACGGCCACATTCATGGGTGTACGTGGCAGCCGGCAGCCGGCAACCGTCATGGATGTCCGTAGCCCAAAGTCGAACAGCGGTGCCCCGTCCGAGGACAGCTCCTCACGCAGCCCGGGAAAGAGACGTTGCAGTTCTGAAGCGCCGCTGATCAGCAGACCGTGCTGGTGTCGGGCCTGCCCAACCCCCCTGCGAGGCACGGCCGTTGATGGCAACGATGCAGCTTCCAGTACGACAACGCTCTCGAAATGGTCTGCGAGTACCCGGGCAGCAACCAGCCCCGCGATGCCTGCGCCGATGACTGCTGCCTGGCCAGCGAATTTCAGCTGACGGCATTCCGGCATATGTGTCCTCCCGGTGTGGTTGGTGTGCCGCGCCGCTTGTCGGCCAGCAGGCAGGGGTGACCGGACAAAGGCGGCAGGCTGCACGGCTCGGCGGTCAAAGCAGCGCCGCTAAGCGTCGTGGTGAGCGTGGACACGGGAACCGAGGTCGCGAGGGCAGACGAAGATGTCCTTCGCCAGCAACTCCCCTCCCGCCAGCGGGTACGCCTCAGGATCTCCCGGCTGTTGACGGCCGCCCCTAAGGGTTGGAGATATTCACCGTGCCAGGCCGGTACCGGGGAAACAACACAACCGTCCCACAGTCCTCCTTCCGGGGGACCCGCAGGAGTTCGCGGCCATGAACGTCATAGCTCAGCGGGCCCTTGGACGGCCGACACTGTTCGCGGCAGCCGACTACGGCACCGACTGGCGATGGACCTGGTCGCCCCTCCTCGACACCAACATGATGGGCGCCCTTGACTTCCTCCCCCTCGTGAACGAGAGGGGGTTCCTACGGCTCGCGCCGTGGGGTTTTCTGCTTCGTCGCCGACTGCCCGCCCGGAGAACTCCGTTGAGGTCTTGCACCAGCTCCACAGACAGACACCGCCAGCCCGGCGGCCAGAAGGTTGTTCGCCGCGTTCACGTCCCGGTCATGGACCGCACCACAACCGCACACCCACCTGCGGACGCTGAGCGGCATCATGTCCTGCAGACTGCCGCAGACGGAGCACAGCCGGGAGGAGGGGAAGAACCGGTCCACCACGATCACTTGACGCCCGTACCAGGCAGCCTTGTACTCCAGCATCGAGCGGAACTCGCCCCAGCTCGCGTCCGAGATGGCCCGGGCCAGCGTGCGGTTTTTGACCAGATTGCGCACGGTCAGGTCCTCGATCACGAGCGTTTGGTTGTCACGCACGAGACCAGTGGTCAACTTGTGGAGCATGTCCCGGCGCCGGTCGGCAATCCGGGCGTGGACCTTGGCGACCTTGCGCCGGGCTTTACGGCGGTTGGCTCCGTCGCCCTTGGCCGTGCGGGACAGCCCCCGCTGAGCCTTGGCCAGCCGGGCGCGATCCCGGCGCTCATGCCGGGGGTTGGCGATCTTCTCCCCAGTGGAGAGGGCCAGCAGGTGGTCCAGGCCAACATCGATTCCGACCGCGCGGTCGGTGGCGGGAAGCGGTGTGACATGGGGGTCCTCGCACAGCAGCGAGACGAACCAGCGTCCGGCCGCGTCCTGCGACACCGTCACCGTCGACGGCTCCGCACCCTGAGGCAGCGGCCGGGACCACACCATGTCCAACGGCTCAGCCATCTTCGCCAGGGTCAGCCGGCCGTCCCGGAAACGGAACCCGCTGGTGGTGTACTCCGCCGACTTCCGCGATGTCTTGCGCGCCTTGAAACGCGGATACTTCGCCCGTCTGGCGAAGAAGTGGGTGAACGCCCTCTGCAGGTGCCGCAGCGTCTGCTGCAGCGGCACCGACGACACGTCGTTCAGGAACGCCAGCTCCTCGGTCTTCTTCCACGCCGTCAGCATCGCCGAGGTGGCGTTGTAGCCGACCCGTTCCTGCCGCGCCCACGCCTCGGTGCGGGCGGCGAGCGCCAGGTTGTAGACCTTGCGCACACACCCGAACGTGCGCGACAGCTCCGCCGCCTGCGCATCACTGGGACAGAAGCGGTACTTGAACGCCCGCTTCACATGGTTCACGGCCACGCGCACAAACCAGCCAGGCGGCAGGTAGAGATCAAACCTGCGGGTCAGGGCACTGGGATCCGCCCTTGCGTCGCATCCCAGCCCCTTGCCCTGCTCCGCAGGGATTTCGTTTCCTCCCCCGGCTGAAGCCGGAGGTATCCACGAAAGGACTCCGATGACTGGCCGGTTTACGCCCCGGAACGGGACGTCCAGGGCAGCACGTGGGCACGGGAGCGCGACGCGCAGCGGGAGGAGGCCATCGCCCGACCGTGCCGCATGGGAAAAGGAGCGGCAGGACGCCCGCGATGAGCTGAAGGCGCAGGTGTGGCTGCCGGCCGACAACAGCCGCCGGCTGCGCGCGATTGCCGCCCGCACCGGCCTTGGGCCGGAGCAACTCGCCCAACTCGCCGACCGGGTCCGCATGGACGACGACGGCGCCCTGACAGGCGACGCCTTCACCCCACGCTGACAGGGCGCTGGGAGGCACTGCTGGCCGGGGCCGGGGCGGTGCGGTTGCCTTGGAGGCGACCGCGCCGCCTCACGGCGCGAGCCCGGCCGCGCAACGCGAACCGGGCTCTCCAGTGAGCACTGTGCATCGTGAAGTTGCAGGTCACGGGTCTGGTGTGCGTGAGTTTCAGTGTGCTCATGCTGGTAGGCGGCCGGTGTCCATGGCGAAGATCGTCTGACCGGTCGGCTGGGGCGGTTCTCGGGTTCTGCTGCGCCTGCCGGGAGGGGCCGCCTACGATCCGTCGCCGGGCGGATACGCAACCAGATCGCGGGGAGGGTACGGGGATGTCCGAGCTGGAGCGGATCACGGCGCGCCGGAGCAAGCTGGATGCACAGTGCTCCATGGAAGCGTCACGGCGGGGACGCTCACCACGTTCGACATGGTCAGCCGCGCCCACCGAAGGGGCAGCGTAGCTCGCTGGAGACTCAAGTCACCCTGAGAACTGTCAGGTTCCCGTCCCACGGCCTGCGTTCTACGATGCGGGTGACTAGACCGGCAGTAACGAAATATGCGTACCAACCAAGTGCCCAGCTTGGGGGTACGCGTACTCAAAAGAGGAGGATGATCCAACCAATGAACTTAGGTCGCATTTCTCGCCCATTCAAAACGACTAAGCGAACAGCATCGACGGTGGCGGTGACCGCCCTAGTGCTCACTGCACTGACAGGGACATCTCGCGCGGATTCGGGAGACTCTCAGCAAGAATTCACTCTCAGGGCGCAAAACCTGGGCTTGACGCGCCCTCAAGCCAATGCCCTCCAGGAGCGGGTGGAGTCTTACCTCGCCAAGAACGGTGGAGTGCAAGTCGAGATCAACAAAATCAATTACGATGACGGCAAAAGCCTCGTCGTTCCTCTGCCAGGCGAAAAGAAAGTTCGCGAAATCAACGCTCAGACTAAATCAATCAAATCATCTAGCGCCGATATCGTCTGCGAGGAAGGGAACTTCTGCGCCTGGTCGGGAACCGACTACACTGGTACTCAATGGAACCTATATCACTGCAGGGACTATTCTATGCCACCCGGTTGGACATATGGATCTTGGTGGAACAATCAGACCGGCCGCGCACAGGCGCTTTTCAAAGACAAGCAAAAGATAATTCGATGGATCTCGGATCCCGCCCCCACTTCGGATCAATATGCACCCTGGGATTGGGTCGGCTGGATTAAGCCCTGCTGAGCAGGGAGCCGTCCAGCAGGAAGATGCCGCCGCCCGTTCGGACGACCTTCTCGCATGCGTGGTCCAGACGCGGGGCGCGAGCGGCGAGCAGGCCGACAACCTCCCGCACCCAGCAGAAAACGGTCGTGCGGTGGATGCCGTCGCCGCCGGCGCCTCGTCGTCATGCGTGTGAAGACCACGTCGACCTCGACGAGCCGCAGCAAGATAGGGGCCTTGGACGTAGCCCGTCGCCATGGTCAAAGACGCCGGGCACAGGCCCGCGTCCCGGCTCCCGGCCCCGAGCCCGCATATCCCTTCCGCAGGCTTGCTGGACCCGCACCCGCGCAGAATGCGGTTCTGGCAGTCGCCCTCGCCGACTCGCCGGTGCGTCTTCGCTGCCTCGGCCCGCAGGTGAGGGCGTGCGCGGTGATCTCCTTTGGGGGGAGAGACTCGCGCTCCGGCCGCCGCCCGCAGCGAACACGGCGGCGGCCAGGCCCCTTGCTGGGTGCGGGACCGCAGGGCGTGCAGGCGCGTTATGCCCTCCACTCCGGGCCGAAGTCGACTATCAGGCTGGTGCCGCAGCTCATGCCGAACTTCCAGTTACCGGGACCCATCCATCGTCCGAAGTGAAACGAACCGTCCCTGCACCCCGCATATGCGCGCGCCTGGCCTTGGAACACCCGACAGTCGGCGGTCCAAGTGTGCAAGTCCGATTTCCAGTTGGTGCATTTGGTCTTCAAGGCTTTCTGTGCCTGCGGGAGACAAGGCGGCGGCCCCACAGCCGGCCCAGCTCGCAGGCGCGCCGCTTGTGTAGGGCCGTTACCCCTGCGGGGTGATGCTCAAGGACCGGATGAGCTGGGCCAGTTCTTCACGGAAGAGCTTTTCCGGGCTAAGGGCCTGGGTCTGCAGGTGGCCGTAGATCTCGAGTGACACCAGGCCGTGCAGGTGGCTCCAGATGCGCAGGGCGAGGGCCACGGCGGCCGGGGGCAGGTCGGGGAAGGCCGGGCGGACCTTGTCGAGGAGACCGGCGTCGAAGTCGGACCACTCGAAGTCGCTGTCCGCGTAGCGGTGTTCGGCCTGCGGCCAGGCGGCGGCCGCCAGCGCAGTGATGCCAGTGCAGACACGGTGGGCGGCGTCCGGGGCGGCGCCGCCCTCGGGAGGCCGGTAGCCGGGCACGGGGTCACCGTAGATGAGGCGGAAGCCCTCTGGGTTGGCCAGCGCCCAGTTCCTGAAGGCGCAGGCCCATGCCTGGATCCGGGCGGCCGGGTCCTGGGCAGGGGCGGCGTCCCAGGCGGCGTCCACCGTGTCGGCCAGCGAGGTGTAGACGTTGTTGATCAGCGTGGTGACCAGGTCGTCACGGGTGGCGAAGTAGCCGTAGATGGCGTTGGCCGTCATGCCCATCTCGCGAGCGATCGCCCGCAGCGTGATCGCGTCGGGTCCTCCCGAGGCCATCAGCTCCAGCGCGACCTTCTTGATCTCGGCGGTCGTCTCGGCCCGCAACCGCTCGCGGCGCCCTTTGATGGTTCCCACGCTTCCCACGATCACTCACTCTACAGCGTCATAATACTGAGCGCCGTATCATTACTTCACGCCGTATAGTTACTGCGTGCCGTGAAGAGAAGATGACGGCATGGGCGACTGACGCACGAGCAACCACCAGGGGAGAGCCATGCACATCGGAGTCATCGGGGCCACGGGCGGCATCGGCAGTCGCGTCGTCGCCGAAGCACTCGGCCGGGGGCACCACGTCACGGCCTTCAGCCGTGACGCCACGCGGATCGACGAGGACCGGAAGAACGTCGTCTGGCAGAGCGTCGACGTTCTGGACGCCGAAGCCATCGCCGCCGTCATACCCGGCCTCGACGTCCTGATCAGCGGGTTCCAGCCCGGAAATGCCGCCAAGGACATCGCCGACACGGTGGCCCGCTCGATCGCCGATCCCACGGTGTACGCCACCGCCGCGCGAGCACTCCTGAAGGCGCTGGAGAGCCACCCCCGGACCCGGCTCATCGTCATCGGTGGCGCCGGCAGTCTGGAGATCGAGCCCGGACTCGTACGGGCCGACTCCGATGAGCTATTGCACGAAGCCCTCGACGCGATCGGCCTGCCGAGGGAGTACACCGCCGCGGTGCGCGGCCACCGGGACGCCCTGGACGTCCTGCGCACCTCCAACCGGTTGTGGACCTATTTCAGCCCCGCGGAGGACATAGCGCCCGGCGAGCGTACGGGCCGGTTCCGGATCGGCGGCGATCAGCCCGTACTTGACGCGGACGGGCGCAGCCGCATCTCGGTGGAGGACGCCGCCGTCGCCCTCGTCGACGAGGCGGAACTGCCCCGCTTCGTCCAGCGCCGCTTCACCATCGGCTACTGAACCGACGCCGGCGGACCAACGCCGCAGCTGTCGGCGGCCCTGACAAGCGCGGCGCCGCGCCGCTATTGACCGGGTGCGGCCGCAGACACGTTCGCGATCCCCAGGGGGAAGTCCATGAACTTCCCCCTGGGGAATATCGGGCTCTGTCGGGGATCTTGTGAAGTCTGCGGGGTCAGCTCAGTTCAACGTCTGGGCTTTGCGAGACAAGGCCCAGACGTAGTGCCAACGGTCCTCCTTGAGTTCCCTGGGGCTGTTACTTGTGGCGGCGTCGATGATCGTCCAAATGCCGCTGCCTGCACTGCTGGCCGCGATGAGCTTGAAGGCGTCCTCCATCACGGGGCCGTAGACGGCGGCCAGGACGGCACCGACCGTGCCCACGGCCGCGCCGCTCACCGCCACGGCCCTGCGCCGTCGGGCCATGGCCATCTGCGCCCTCATGCTGTGCAGCTGCTGCTCGATGTCAGCCGCGATCCTCATCAACGCCTGCTCGGACTGCACTGCGTTGACTGCATCGTCCAGTTCGAGGAGCGACTTCCGCAGAAAGGTACGGAAGTCCGCATAGGAGTTGAATTCGGACGCGGTGATGTCACTGAAGTCTCTCAGTCCTACACCGTCAATAAAGGGCAGCTCTATTTCCAGAATCGGCCGGACAATACGGCTCTTGATCGGGTGTGCGCCGGACGCGTCGACTGCCCGGCCGTCATGGATGAGGTAGTCGATGCAGGTCACCTGCTCGGGTTGTCCGAACGACGCGTGATCGATGCTGCCCTCTACGACCTGGCCGGCCCGTGTCGAGTAGTTGGGGAGGTACCAGGTCAAGCCAGCCTTGAGCAGCGGCTCCGAGTCCAGAAGCCAGCGCCCAAGCGCGGCAAGGTCAGGGCTGTGGATGCCGATGGACTCGGTCGGGTGATTGTCGATCGAATGCCTGAGCCGCCTCTGCGTATCGACCGAGCGGTCCATGTCCCCGTCGAAGGGCAGGTTCATATCATCCAAGACCCACTGGGCTGCCCATCGTTCGGTTGAGAACTGAGTCACCGGGTGGAAGCTGCTGTTCCAGTCACCAGACAGAAGCAGAGTGTCGGAGACCAGAGCCACGCGTTTCGTCACATCCTCAAAGTCGGCAATGTTGGCAGATATTCCTACGTAATAGCGAGACCGAGATAGCTTCTTCTGAACCCTTAGGCTGGATCCCACGCGCCCCCACATGCGCATCGAATATTTCACGGCAACCTGTTCAGGATCCCCTCGCTCACCCGAAGAGAGCCCGGAGAAGAACCCCCGCATCATCCGGGCAACGTCTCTGTTCTGAACCGTCCGGCAGCGTCGCAGCATGGAGTAATTGTGCCAAGAACGCACAGGCGATATCTGCGTCTTCAAGGGATGCAGGCGCATCTGCCACACCGTGGGAAGCACCAGCCCAACAGCGCGTTGCCGATCACCGAACCTGACACACCTTCTGGACTGGGTGTCACGTCAACGCCAACTACAGGTCTTCACGAGCTGTAGAGGATGCGTCTGCGGAGGAGGTCGAGGTTGGCCCGGCCGAAGCCCATGCGCTTGAGGAGCTTGGCTCTGGTCACGTGCCCCTCAACCTGGCCAGAACTCCAGGGGGTGGACAGGCCGGCGGTGACCGCATCCAGGTCCCGTCTCATGCCGTTGACCAGGGAATGCAGGGCGGGCAGGTCATCTGCGAGGACGCGGTCCATCCATGCGGGCAGTTCCTCACCCCGCAGATCGCGCATCATGTCGGCGAAGTCGCGAACGTGGCGTGCGGTGGCGTCGAGGTGTGGACAGGCAGCCCGGATCTCTTTGAGCTCGGCCGCGTCGGTCTCGGCGAGGTGTCCGGGGCTGGTCATGATCCAGCGGGCGACGCGCCGGGGTTTCGGGGCAGGCCGGGACTCGGGAGTTGGCACGGGCGGGTTCTTCGGCTTGGGGCTGTGCGGCATTTTGAAGGGGCGGAAGTAGCGGCGGACGCACTGGATGTCTCCGGTGAAGCCGCGTGCGCGCACTTCACGGTGCAACTGCGGGATGTCGTGGCAGCCCTCGCGCCAGCGTTGGTGCAGGTAGGGCTTGTGCTCGTCCAGGATCGATGCCCGGTTGGTGGCCTTGACCAGCAGTTCGTCGAGACTCCGGGCGCGAGTGAAGCGCCGTACGGTCGAGTGGTCCAGCCGCAACTGGCGGCCGATCGCGGCCAGGGACTTGCCCTCGGACAGCAGCTGCTGCACCGCCGTGTACCGCTCGGCGGTGCGGGCCACCAGCAGCCTTGGGTGCCCGAGGACGTCCCGAGTGCCGTCCGGCGGGACGAACGGCACCGCTTCCGGGGGTGGCTCCGCCGTCTCCTTGGGCGCCGTGGCGGACTCCGTGACGGCCGGGGCCGTCATGAACGCCTTGCGGATGCACTGGTGATGGGAACCGACCGTCTTCTCCACAGCTTCGGCGAGGTTGCGCAGCAGGTGCCAGGCGTCTGCCACTTGCCGGGCCTGCGGAGCCCCTCTCCGGGCGCCTTCGGCGTAGGCGCCAGCCCGGTCACGGCAGATAACCTCGACTTCCGGATGGCCGCGCAGCCAGGCTGCCAGCGGCTCGGCGTCCCGGCTCGGCAGCACATCGACCGGGCGCCGTCCTTCCAGGTCCACCAGGATCGTGGCGTACGAATTGCCCTTGCGCAGCGCGAAGTCGTCGACCCCGAGGACCCGCACGCTGATCTGTGGTAACTCCGGTAATCCGCGTAGGAGTTCAAGGAGCTTGTCCTTGGCGACGCGGATGCTCAGCGCGGCCGCGAGCCGCACACCGGGCCGACCCGCCAGAACAGCGGCGATCGAGGTGAGCAGTGTGCGTAGCAGCGGCGTGTACCGGGCATGCGGGCTGGTCAGCCCTTCGATCTGCTCGGCGAACGTCACCGCCGGACACTGCGGGTTGAGGCATTTGAACCGGCGCACCACGAGTTCGACCACCACCGGGGCTCCGCCGACGGGCGCGTCAGCGAGCTGGCGCGCGTAGCGGCCGTGCACACGCCACGACACCACCCCGCATCTTGGGCACCTCGCCGTCGGTTCCGCGGAGTGAGCGTAGAACGTGACCGTTCCGGCCGCACGCTCGATCGACTCGACCACCACACCGGCCAAATGCGGCAGCAACCGTCCCAAACCCCCTGAACTGCACACCTGGTAGATGCCCAGATCAGGCAGGTGACGTCACAAGATCCTCGACAGAGCCGAATATCGTGAGCGTTCACACACAAGAACAGCGCCGCAGCCAAGCAATGGCTGCAAAGGGCTGGCGAGAGGCGCCGGGACGTGTAATCACCCGAGCGCATTCTCTCCGGCTTCGCCCTGGTCAGTTTGCTCTCGTAGTCGTTTGACCTGTTGTTTCTTGGTGGCAATGTGCCGCAGGCTCTCCTGCAGTCCGGCGACTTCGCCGAGCCACTGCATCCGCTGGGCTTCCCCGAGACGTTTGCGGGTGTTGGTCTCGATCTCCAGAAGTCGGGGTTCCTGGGCCAGGTCCAGGCGGAGCATGGGACATCTGACGCAAGCGTTTTCATGCTGGCAAGGGGTTCCGTAGGGGCGGTCGCAGGTGCCGAGGGCGACTTTGCGGAGACTGAAGTGGTCACGGAATTCCTGCCATTCGATGTCACTCGGTTCGCGGTACTCCTCGCTGGGGCGGTGGGTCCGGCGCTGGTCGACGAACTGCCGGTAGTGGCGGATGACCTCCTCGGGATAGACCGCGACGTATGCCTGGGGCGTGTTGAGATCAAGGTGGCCAAGTAGCTTCGCGGCGATGTGGATCGGCAGGCCGCCGTTGACGGTCTCCGTGGAGAAGATTCTGCGGAAGTCATGGGGCGTGAATCTCAGCGGTGTCCCGTCGACATCGACGATGCCGGCCTGCAGGGCGAGATCGGTGAGGAGTTCGCGGATGCGGTTGGCGGAGATGACCTGCAGCCGGTGCTGGGAGGGGCACTGGAACAGGTGCGGCAGCGACGGGCCGAAGACCCGCTCGTAGCCGTCGTATCGGTTCAGCAGCGGGACCCGCCCGTCGGGGCCTTTGATGCGGCGGATGATTCTGGCGAGCACCGCGACCAGGTCCGGGTCGGCGGGGATGACGCGTTCGCGGTCGGTCTTGGACGGGCTGATCTGCAGCAGCGGCACCGTCTCGCCGGTGGGCGCCTGGTACTGGCGCAGGCTCAGGTGGGTGAGCTCCAGCAGTTCCTCGATCCTGGTGCCGGTGCGTCGCAGGACCTCGATGCCGGCCCAGGTCCAGAAGGCGTTGTTCTCCTCGCATTCGGGCGTCGAACCGCGGGCCGGGCTCGTCGGCCGGGGTGATGAACAGCGCGGTGGGCCGCCAGTTGCTTCGTTTCCGGCCGGTGCGTCGATACCGCCGGTCCTCGATGGTGAATTCCTCGCCGGGCTTCGCGGATCGGGCCGCGTCCAGGAGGAGGGTTGCGCGGTGCAGCCGGTCCTCGGCGGCGCGGACGAGCTGCGGGAGGACGGGGACCAGGGTGCGGGTGCGTTGCTGCATCCGCGCTTGTCGGTGCCGGGTCTCCTTGAGGTAGCCGCGGATGTCGGCTTCGCTGATCGGGCAAGGTGCGGCCCACACGCAGGACACGCCGATAGTGCGGTCAACGGGTCGGTGCACCGCCTTCCCGGAGAACGACCACCGCAGGCAGAACAAATGGCACTTCACCAGCTCGCCCCGCAAACGGACCGCGACCTCGCCGAAGTCGACCTCGGCTTCGGCGCCGGCCAGGTGCGACTGCTCGATGAACACCTGCGCCGGGCCACGGCCGGCCTCGACCCGAATCTCCGGCTTCCGCTTGGCGACGTAGGCGCGCACGACCTGGTAGGACACGTCGTCCATCGCGTGCTCGTTGATCAACCGGCGATAGATCCGGACCACCGTGTGACGCTGCTTCCTCGGCGCATCCAGATCAGCCAGCAGCATCTGGTCGATCACCGGCTTGAACGGATCCAGCTGGAACGGCGAGGCGCATACGGTTCCCGAGGTTGCGGCCACGCCGAACTCAGCGCCTTCTGAACAGTCCGCCAGCCCACCCGGCACTTGCGCTCCAGCGCCCGGTTCGACATGCCCTCGTGAGCGTCACGCCGCAGCGCGGCATACAACTCGACCTTCGACTGACCAGGCGGCATCGGCGGTGCTCCTTCACTGAGCACATTCACCTTGCCACCGCAACCCCGCGAGTGACTCTACTTCTCACGAACAACTTCCCAGCTAACCAGCCGGTGACATCCACTCAGACGGACAACTGACAACCCACAAACACCGTCAGAGCCATCCTTGCGAAAACCATTGGTGCCCGGCTTGCTCCGCTGATGGACTGACGTCCTACCGTGAGTCTGCCGGTGACGGAGGTAGTGGTTGTGACAGGCTATGACGTGCTTGCCGAGGTGTACGAATGGCTCATCTCGGATGCAAAGTTGCCTCCAGCCGAGTTCGCTGCGTCGTTCGACGACGTCCTCAATCTCCTGCCGTCGAACGCTCACGTCCTCGACTGTTCGTGCGGAACCGGACAGTTGGCGGTTGGCCTCGCCGGTCGTGGCATGCAGGTTGTCGCAACTGACGCCAGCGAGGCGATGGTTCGTCGGACTGCAGAGTTGTCCAAGGAGTTCGGGGCATCCGTCCGGGCCGTACGGGCGAACTGGGAAGAGTTGCCCGACCATTTCCAGGACAACACGTTCGACATGGTGTTCTGCGTTGGCAACTCGCTTCACCATGCCGCGGGCGCGACAGGCAGGGGTGCTGCTCTGGAGTCGATGTCACGGCTTCTGTGCCCCGGCGGGCGCTTAGTACTCACATCCCGCACTTGGGAACTCGTGAGGGCCAGAGGTTCCCGGCTGGAGATCAGTGACCGACTCGTCCGCCGGAACGGTCGCGATGCCGTCGTGGTCTACCGCTGGGAGATTGCGCCGCATTGGGAGGAGGAGCACCACATCGAGATTGCGATCGCGCAAGTTGATGCGACCGGGTTGGTTCTTGTCCGCTCGGAACTGCTGTCCTGCTGGCCCTACCGGTACGAGGAACTCGAAGTCGAGCTGCACCGGGTCGGACTCCAAACGGAACTGAGCACGTTCGATCTTGAGGCCGAGAACTACATGGTGGTCGCGAGCAAGGTATAAACACCGGACTCTCAGTCCCTGGCCGGACCGCGCGGTTGCTCGCAGGACGCTTGCCCTCTCATCGGTGCGGGTTCAAGTGGTCAACGCAACGCCTCGGACGAGGAGTGCTCGTCGATCAGACGGCGGTAGATCCGGGGTGACGGTGTGGCGCTGTTTCCTGGTCGCGTCCAGATCAATGAGCAGGATCTCGTCGATCAGCAGCGTGAACGGATCCGGCTTCGACGGCCGCGCCGAAGCGGTTGTCGTGCGTGGCTGCGCCCAAACCGAGGTCAGGGCCTTGTTGACCGTGCTCCAGGTGACGCCGTACTTGCACTGCAACGCCCGGTTCGACATGCCATCGCGGGAGTCGCGCCGCAGCGCGGCGTACAACTCGACCTTCGACTGGCCAGGCCGCATCGGGGGTGCTCCTTTACTGAGCACATCCAGCTTGACACCGCAACCCCGATGGTGACGTCAGAATTCGGCTCTGGCACAGATCTTGGGGAGCGAACGCGGAGAGTGACAGATGACGCTTGAGCTAGGAACGACGATCCTGGGACTCAAGCGCCATGATCGGACCGCTGTAGGGTCTTACAAGATCACGATAGTCCCAGGCGGAACCGGTCCCTCGCCCGCGTAGGTGTCCCCCAGTGGCTCCGACGGGGCGTCGTCCTCGGCGAGCGTCAGGCTGGGCCACGGCCTGGCGAGGACGGCGTCGTCCAGTGTGATGCCGAGGTGGTCCAGTACGAGGGCCACCACAGGTGCCATCCCGGCACCTTTGCCTTCGTGCGCGGCGAGTGCCGCTTCCACCCGTTCCCACCAGGGGCCGAGCGGTTCGGACCGGGTGTGCTCCATGCCGGGCTCGAAGTACTCGACGCACTCGCCGTCACGCCAGTACTGGAAGACGTCCATTCCGTCGGTGGTCGCCACGCTGTATGTCTCAGTGCCCCGAGACAACTCCGCGAGCACTGCTTCCCCGAAGCTGATGCCACCTTCCTCCTCGACGCTGAAGGCCCATTCACCGATCCTCCCGGACCGCAAGAGCGAGACCATCCCGTCGCCGGAGTCGCCCGAGGGTAGGTCCGAGGCCGCGTCCCAGTCGAGTATGTGTGCCTGGTCCGGGTCGGCCCCGTACCGGGTGAACACCTCCTCGGGGCTGAGGCCATGGGTAAAGGTGACGCACATCCAGGCCGCCGCCCAGCGGAGCGAATCCAGGTCCTCATCTGTCTTCATGTCTGGCCTCCGTCGTTCATTTTGGTACCGCTCGCCGGCCCTGCATGCCCTCGTGTTCCCGGCCATGCGCGTGGCGCGACGGGGAGTCGGGCTCATGCTGCCTGATGACCGCGGAGGCTATTGCAGCAGGATCATCTTGCGGAGTAGTTCGAACCCGGCGCGCCCGTAGAGCTGCCTCTTGATCTTCTTGATGCGATTCACAGCACCCTCGACACTGCCGGAACTCCACTCCAGGGTGAGTCCGGCTGTCACCGCGTTGAGGCCTCGGAGCATGTGGAGTGCGAAGTTGGTGAGGCCGGGCAGTTGGCTGGCGTCGACGGCGTCGATCCAGGCAGGGAGCGTGGTGCCGAGGTGGCGGCTCCCGGTCGATGTGTTCGAGCTGGAGGCAGCGCCCCGCACCGCGCGGATACTGCTGCTGTCCGCCTGCGACGGGCAGCAGGCCGCCATCGAACGCGGCGACGAACCAGGCCGGGCACTGCTGCGCTTGCAACTCCCCACCCGCCCCGACCCGCAGTCCCACCGGGACTGGACGTGGGTCGCCTGCCCGGTCCCGCTGCCGCCCACGGTCCCCGCGAACGCGGTGCTGCACCTGCCTGCCCTGCGCATCCACCAGAGCAAGGTGCGGGCCGATCTTGCCTACACGCACGCTGTCCCGAAGGCCCAGCGAACCGGGCACACGGTCGCACTCGGCGTGGACTGGGGCCTTAACACGCTGTTGTCTGCTGGTGCCGCCCGGCTCCACGACGACGGGCGTATCACCGCCCCCGGCAGCGGGGGCATGTTCCGCGCCGCCGGTGTCCTCGCGAAACAGCACCGCCTGCGCCGCCTGTCCGAGCACCTGCACGCCAAGGCCGACCACTACCAGCGGCTCACCGGCGGCCATGCCGAACACCCCTTGTCCTCCAGGCATCAGGTCCTCACCGCCGAGATCCGACACGTCTGCGACCGCCGGTCGAACCTCAATGACGCCCTCGCCTGGTCCGCCGCCCGCTGGACGGTTGATCAGGCCATCGCCGCCTCGGCAACCGTGATCCATGTCGAAGATCTTCGCTCGATGGAGGCCAAGGGCATGGGCCGCAGCATTAACACGCGTATGTCCCAGCAGGTGCGCGGGCAGATCGTGGACCGGATGCGGCACCTGGCCGCCGAGGCAGGTATCGCCGTCGTGAGGGTCCCGGCCCGGAACACCTCCAAACACTGCCCGCCGTGCCTGGTCCCGCTGCGGCACCGTAAAGCTCCCGACCGCCCAGGGCTGGAAGTGGGCTGTCTGCAGTTCCTGCGGCTATCAGGGCGACCGCGACGCGGGTGCATGGAAGCGCATCGCCGCACGCGGCCTCACCCACCAGGCGAAGACCGTGACCGAACGCGCCGGCGGTGCCATGGTCATCCGCTCGGTGGTAGACAAACTCGAAGCCAAAGCCATGGTCACCCCGACCACCGCGAGGACCAGCCGGGACCGGTCCAAGACCGGACTCACCCGGCGACAGACAGCACGCCCCGCGCCCAGGCGACGCAGGGCCCCCCACCAGCCCTTCGGGTCCGGCGGGCCAGCGTCCGGGGGGACACGCTCACACGGACCGGCCCCGGCTGCCCCGCGCAGCCCACCGGCACCAGGGCGTGACGACGATCAGCACACCCACCACCGGTCACCGGCCGCAAGGGGCAGCACTGGGCGCGGGAGATTCCACCTGCACGCTCACGCCACCCATCCACGGTGGACAGATCCCGCGCCAGACACCACGTCTGACACGGAATCACTTAGCTGATCAGAGACGCTGATGGTGCCAAGGATCGACCCTGCGGTCATGACGATGCGCGGGCCGCGCTGATCGAGGATCCGTCCCACGCGAATGCCCGCGACCGCGGAGAAGATCAACGCCGCAGAGAACGCCGCCGTGGTCGCGCCTGCGGACCAACCGGCTTCGGCGGTGATCTGCGGATTCAGGACCGGAAAGGCGTAGTAGACGATGCCCCGGCTGGTGATCTGGGTGGCGCACAGGGCGGGCAGCGCGGCGCGGGGCCGTGACCGGCCCCCGTCCCGGTGACGGCCCCGCCGGTATGGAGGTCGGTCATCGGCGGGTCAGCAGCAGCCGCCCGCGGCGGCCGGTTCCTTCGCGCCGGTGTCGGCCTCGGCTGGGCTGGCGCAGCAGGTGCTGCCCTGTTGCTTGGCCAGGGTGTCGGCGTCGGCCTTGACGACGTACACCTCCCAGGGTTCCTGGCCGGGGCCGTGGACCCAGACCTTGTCCTGGAGGGCGTAGCAGCAGGTGGTGTCGTTCTCCACGTCGGTGGCCAGGCCGGCCTCGCCCAGGCGGACAGTGGCAGCGTGGACCGTTTCGCTGCTGTCGACCTCGACGCCGAGGTGGTCCATGCGGGTCGCCTCGCCCGCCGCGCCCTCGATCAGGACGAGCTTCAGCGGGGGCTCGGCGATGGCGAAATTGGCGTAGCCGTCGCGGAGTTTGGCGGGCGCGGTGCCGAATAGCTTGCTGTAGAAGGCGACCGAGGCGTTGAGGTCGGGGACGCGGAGCGCGAGCTGTATGCGGGACATGACGAACCTCCTTGGATGGGTGGGGAGTTCAGCAGCCGCCGGAGGCGGTTGCCGGGGCGCCGATGCCGATCTGGAGGATGGTGGGGGTGGCGCAGCAGCCGCCGCCGTCGCCGGCCTGTGCGGCCTCGGGGTCGTCGAAGAGGCCCGCGCCGCCGCACACGCCCGTCTCCGGCAGGGTCAGCTCGACGCGCTCGGCGGCCTCTTGGTCACCTGCGATCGCTGCCGCGATGGAGCGGACCTGCTCGTAGCCCGTCATCGCGAGGAACGTGGGGGCGCGGCCGTAGGACTTCATGCCGACCAGGTAGACGTCCTTCTCCGGGTGCGAGAGCTCGTTGACGCCGTGCGGGTAGACGGTGCCGCAGGAGTGCTGGTTGGGGTCGATGAGCGGGGCCAGGGCGGTCGGGGCCTGGAGGCGCTCGTCGAGGCCGAGGCGGAGCTCGGAGAGGAAGGACAGGTCGGGGCGGAGGCCGGTGAGGACGATGACCTCGTCGACCGGGTCGAGGCGGCGGCCGTCCTCGCCGACGAGGACCAGACGGCCGTCGGCGTCGCGTTCGATGGCGTCGGTGCGGAAGCCGGTGACCGCGTCGGCGTGGCCGTCGTCGACGGCGGCCTTGGCGGCGAGGCCGAGGGCCCCGCGGGCGGGGAGCTGGTCGGAGGTGCCGCCACCGAAGGTAGAGCCGGAGATGCCCCGGCGCAGGATCCACACGCCCTTGGTGCCGGTGCCGTCGTCGGACGTGGCGAGGTCGGCGAGGTACGCGAGCGCGGTGAAGGCGGAGGCGCCGGAGCCGATGACCGCGGTGCGCCTGCCCGCGTACCGGGCCCGCACGGCCGGGTCCTTGAGGTCCGGTACGCGGTAGGTGATCCGGTCGGACGCGGCCTTCTCACCGAGGGCCGGAAGGCCGCTGCCGCCTGCCGGGCTGGGGGTGGTCCAGGTGCCGGAGGCGTCGATCACCGCGCGGGCGAACAGCCGCTCCTCGCGGCCGTCCGCGTGGGCGACGTGGACGACGAACGGCTGGGTCTCGCGGTCGGCGTCCACGATCCGGTCCCGGCCCGCGCGGGAGACGCCGGTGACGGTGGCGCCGAAGCGGATCTGCTCGCCCAGGACGTCGGCGAGCGGCTGGAGGTACTGCTCGGCCCAGTCCCCGCCCGAGGGGTAGGTGGCGGCGTCAGGCTTCACCCAGCCGGTGGGGGCCAGCAGCTTCTCGGCGACCGGGTCGGTGACCTCGCCCCAGGTGGAGAACAGCCGCACGTGCGCCCACTCGCGCACCGCCGCTCCGGCGACCGGGCCGGCCTCCAGGACCAGCGGAGTGAGGCCGCGGCCGACCAGGTGGGCGGCGGCGGCGAGACCGGCGGGACCGGCCCCGATCACGACGACGGGCAGCTCGGTGGTGGCAGGCGCGTTCACGGTCGACTCCTCGGTGTTTCGACATCCGTCGATGGCTTGCACGGCCAGCATTGCACCTGATTCGACGAACGTCAACATAGACATTCATCGAATCCAGGGTGTATCCGTGGAGCACGTCGATGTCGTGGTGATCGGCGGGGGGGGAGTCCGGGCTGGCCACGGCGCACGCCCTGCGACACGCCAGAAGGGCATCGAGCCGGTGGTACTGGAGGCATCCGATCGGGCGGCGGGGTCGCGGCCGCGCTACTACGACAGCCTCACGCGGTTCTCGCCCGCCCGGTACAGCTCACCGCCCGGGATGCCGTTCCCCGGCGCCGCCCCGGACCGCTAGCCGTACCGGGACGAGGTCGCCGCCTACCTCACTGCGTACACCGCCCGGTTGGACGCGGACATCCGCACCGGCCGGCGCGTCACCGCCGTCCGCCCGGCCGACGGGGTTTCGGGGTGGATCTGGCGGGTGGTGGCCGACTGGCGGCGCGCGCCGTCGTCGCCTCGGGCACGTACGGCCGCCCGCACCGCCCGGCACTGCCGGTCCTGGAAAGCTTCACCGGTTTGGTGCCGCACGCCGCCGACTACCGCAGCCCGGAGCGGTTCGCCGCGTAGCCGGTCGTCGTGGTGGGAGCGGGCAACTCCGCCGCGCAGATCGCAGCCGAGCTCGCCACGTGGCCTGGGTGACGCTGGCCCGCCAGCGCATCGGGGGTCGTGACCTGCACTTCTGGCTGAAGCGGACCGAGCTGGACATCGCGCCGCTCGGTCGGCTTCCGCACACCCCGCCGACCCGGCTCGTCATCGACGACGGCCGCTACCGGGCCACCCTCCCCCAGGGGGCGCCGGTCCGGCGGGAGCTGCTCACCGGCATCGACGGCGTCAAGGCCCTCTGGCCGGACGCGACGCGGAAGGAGGTGGACGCGATCGTCCTTGCCACCGACTACCGACCCGCCCTTCCCTACCTGACCGGCCTCGACGGCGCCCTCGACGCGGCGGGGCAGCCCCGGCATCACGACGGCGCCTCGCTCACCCACCCGGGGCTGGCGTTCGTCGGCTGGAGTGGCAGCGCAGCCTGTCGTTCAACTCGCTTCGCGGCGTGGGCCGGGACGCCGGCCGCGTCGCGCGGCGGCCGGCGCACCGCCTCACCCGGGGCCAGACCATGCCGGGCCTCGCCCGCTTGGTTCGATGTGTGTCAACATAGACGTATGTCGAATGCCAAGGTGCTGCCGCTGATAGAGCCCGCCGCCGGCCAGGCCGTGGCGCCGTGCTGCCCGCCGCTGACCGAGCGACCGTTCAGCGCGGAGGAGGCCGAGGCGGCCGCGCGGATGTTCAAGGCGCTCGGCGACCCGGTGCGGCTGCGGCTGTTCTCCGCGGTCGCCTCGCACGAGGGCGGCGAGGCGTGCGTCTGCGACATCTCCGACGTCGGCGTCTCCCAGCCGACCGTCTCCCACCACCTGAAGAAGCTCAAAGAGGCCGGACTACTCACCTCCGAGCGGCGCGGCACCTGGGTCTACTACCGCGTCGAGCCGTCCGTGCTGGCCGCAATGGGACAGCTGCTGACCAACGCGTCGGCTGTGGCCTGACCCACGCGCTGTTCCCGGCCCGTCGCTGGACCTGGGCGGTCGGGATCCGGCCCGTACGGCGGCCGGTGTCGTCGGTCAGGACGGCAGGTCAGCCGGTCGTGGCCGTTGCCCGATCCGGGTCCGAGGCCGGTACGAGCCGTGGAATGAGGCGTACGTAGGCGACCATGCCGATGACCTCGACGAGGGTCTGGGTGACCACCACGACCGCGGCGACGGCCAGATCGTCGGGCAGGGCAAGGGCGAGCGGCAGGACGACCAGCGAGTTGCGGGTGGCGCCGGTGAAGACGACGGCCCGGGACGCGGGGGCGTCGAGCCGAAACAGGCGTGCCACCACGCGCCCGGCGAAGGCCATGGCGATCAGGAAGACGGCGTAGACGGGGATGACGGCCGCCACGTCGCCGAGGCGGCCGTCCAGCTTGGGAACCTGGGAGGCGACGACCGTGATCAGGGTGGCGGCCATCAGCGGCACCATGGCGGTGGTCGTGGCGCCGGAGACCGTCTGGCCGGCCGGACGGCGCGCGGCCCACGCCTGCAGGGCCCAGGCCAGGGCGAGCGGGATGACGATCAGGAAGAGGAAGGCTTCGAGGAACGGGCCCGCCTCGACGATGTTCCCCAGGTCCGGGCCCACGAACAGGTACAGGAAGCCGGGCAGGAGCAGCATCTGCGCGCCGAGCAGGAGCGGGGTGGCGGCCAGCAGGCGGCGGCTGTCGCCGCCTGCCAGTCCGCTGAAGACGATCACGTAGTCCACGCACGGGCACAGCAGCACGAGCAGCACGCCGACCCGAACCGCCTGGTCTGCGGGCAGGAACGCGAACAGGGCCGCCACGACGAGGGGTACGACCACGAAGTTCACGGTCATCGCGGCGGACAGGAACCGGCTGTCGCGCAGCGCGCGGAGCAGATCCGAGACCGGGACCTGGAGGAAGGTGACGAACAGCAGCGCGCCGAGGACGGGGTTGATGGCGTGCTCCAGGCCGGGGCCGGCGGCGGGCGCCGCCCAGCCGAGGAGGCCGCCCAGGGCCATGGCGCCGAGGTAGATCGCGACCTGGTGATCTTCCATCCGCTCGACCAGGCCGCGCTGTTCCTGCGACACCGTGTCCGACCCCTTTTGGCTGTGCTGATCAGTGTGGCTGAGCCCCTCGTGGGAGTGGTTCATTGTGGCAAGCGGTCGGGGCCAGGGCCGTGCGGCCCGCGATCTCACGGGCCGCGTCCCGGGCCGGGCGGCCCACACCGATGAGCGTCGCGGAGGCGGGTCCGGTCCAGTCGCCGTAGCCGAGCAGGTACAGGCGCGGCTCGTCCACCGCCTGGGTTCTCTCGGTGGCGATGTGGCCGCGTCGGCCTCGGAGTTGGAGCGGGGCAAGGTGGGAGAGAGCGGGACGGAAGCCGGTGCACCAGATGATGGCGTCGGCCTCGGCGCGCGTGCCGTCGGCCCACTCGGCGCCACCGGGGACAAGACGAGAGAACATCGGGCTCGCCTTCAGCAGGCCGCGGTCGCGGGCCTTGCGTACGGATGGTACGGCGACGATGTCCCCGAGCGAGGCGACGCCGCCCGTGTCCGTGCGCCCTTCGTCCAGGGCACGGCGGCGGGCGGTGGCCGCGTCGAAGAGCGCACGCCCGTCGATGTCGTCGGCGAGGAAGCGCGGCGGGCGCTGGGTCACCCAGGTCAGTGCCGTGTCGTAGGCGAGGTCGGCGGCGATCTGGGCGCCGGAGTTACCCCCGCCCACCACGATCACGCGTTGGCCTGCGAAGTCGGCGGGACTGCGGTACTCCGCCGTGTGCAGCTGGCGGCCTTCGAAGACCGCTTGGCCGGGGACAGCAGGGAGGAAAGGCCGCCACCAGGAGCCGGTCGCGCTGATCACGGCGCGGGCGTGCCAGGTACCGGAGTCGGTCTCCACCCGCAGGAGCACACCGTCCCGGTGGACGCCCAGGACCCGTACCGGCCGCTCAACGGGGAACTCGTAGCGCTTCTCGTATTCGGCGAGGTACTCCACCACGTGCTGCGCGTCGGGGTAGGTCTCGCCGCTCTGCGCCGGCATGAGACGTCCGGGCAGCGAGGAGTACGCGGCCGCGGAGAACAGACGCAGCGAGTCCCAGGCGTGCTGCCAGGCCCCGCCCGGCGTGGTCTGGGCGTCGAGGACGACGAAGTCGAGTCCCAGGCGGCGCAGGTGGTAGCCGGCGGCGAGCCCGGACTGGCCGCCGCCGATCACCACCACCTGCGTCCTGTTGGTCATTCGGCCGATGGTCCGCGCATGAAGATGAGGGCCACCAATGCCAGCCCTGCCATACCGCCGACGAGTTGCATGCCGATGAAGCCCAGGAGCGAACCCGGCGCGATGCCCGCGAAGGTGTCGGTGAAGGCGCGGCCGATGGACACCGCCGGGTTGGCGAACGACGTCGACGAGGTGAACCAGTACGCCGCACCGATGTACGAAGCGACGGCCGCCGGTGCGAAGCGCAGCTGGTCGGTGCGGGCCAGGCCGAAGATCAGCAGGATCAGGCCGGCCGTGGCGACGACCTCGCCCAGCAGCAGGTGCCCCGCCGACCGGTCGTGCGTGGACCACTCCACCAGCGGCTTGCCGAACATCGCGTCCGCCAGGATGGCGCCCGCGATGGCGCCGACGATCTGCGCGGGGACGTACACCGCGGCCTCGCGCAGGGTGACCCCGGCGCCGCCGCGTCGCGCCGTCCACCATTCGGCAAGGGTGACGACCGGGTTGAAGTGCGCGCCGGAGACCGGGCCGAGCAGGAGGATCAGGATGCCGAGGCCGAAGACGGTGGCCGTGGAGTTGGCCAGCAGCTGCAGGCCGACGTCCTTGGTCAGTTCGGTGGCCTGGATGCCGGAGCCGACCACGACCGCCACCAGCAGCGCCGTGCCTACGAGTTCGGCGGCGGCTCGGGCGACCAGCGGGGTACGCGGCGGGGTGGCACCCGGCGCGGGCCGCGGCTCGGCGCCCACGGCTGTGGCGGACTCCCTGGCTCTGTCGTGCTCGGTGGCCTCGGTGGCGGTCAATAGGACTCCTCGGTGCAGTCGCCGCAGGGGCGGGGATCAGGGGCAGGACCGCTTGACGTTGTTCTCGGCGGTGGCGCGCGCGGTCTCCGCGAGGTCGGCGAACTGACCGGCGAGGGCGGCGATGACGTCGGGCTTGAGCCGGTAGTAGGTGAACCGGCCGCAGGGCTCGGTCTCCACGACCCCGGCCTCACGCAGGACCTTCAGATGGTTGGAGAGGTTGGTCTGTCTGGCCCCCGTCTCCTCGATCAGGTGCGTGCTGCAGAGCGTCTCCTTGGCGAGCAGGGTGACGATCCGGAGGCGGAGCGGGTCAGCCAGGACCCGCATCAGATCAGTGTCGACTGACGTCAGCATGCACTGATACTGTCACATCAGTGGTGACTGACACCATCGGGTGCTGATGTGGTCGTGCCCTCCTCTGTCGCCTGCCAGGTGTCGCCTGACGGGCGCGAGATCAAGAGAGACCTCCTGATGTCCGACAAGCCGTCCGTACTCTTCGTCTGTGTCCACAACGCCGGCCGTTCCCAGATGGCCGCCGCATGGCTGACCCACCTGGCCGGAGACCGCGTCGAGGTCCGCTCCGCCGGCTCCAACCCGGGCGCAGGCGTCAACCCGGCCGCCGTCGAGGCCATGAGCGAGGTCGGCATCGACATCTCCGCCGAGGTCCCGAAGATGCTCACCGTCGACGCGGTGAAGGAGTCGGACGTCTGCATCACCATGGGCTGCGGCGACACCTGCCCGGTCTTCCCCGGCAAGCGGTACCTGGACTGGCAGCTGGAGGACCCGGCGGGCCAGGGCGTCGAGGCCGTACGCCCCATCCGCGACGATATCGAGCGCCGCGTCCGCGGACTCCTCGACGACCTCGGCGTCCCGGCACAACACTGACCACACGCAGGGCGTGCGGAGGCCGGACCCACACGGCCCGGTCGCCGTACGAATCAACCGTGCTGTGCGGGCAGCCAACGCTCCAGGTAAGCGCGCAGCCCTTCGAGATCTGCACCGCGCGCGACGAAACCGAGGCAGCCGTCAGAGCGTACGAGCCCCTGGACCACGTCCGGCCACGGGCTCTCGCCGCCAAGCCGGTGCACGCCGACCAGGTCGTCCCGTCCGCGCAGGACCAAGGCGATGCGTTCGTCGGGCCACAGCTCGGGCGGTCCGGACACAAGTAGGTGCCAGCCCGGCCCCGAACTCCGCGCCTGGAGCCCGCGCGGCAGGTCGGGCAGCCGGTCGCCCGCCCGCGGCCCCTTCCTCGGCGACCGCGAACCCACGCCGCAGGCGGGGCTTCGCCGGTAGTGGATGCCCAGCTCGGAGACCGTACGGAAGACCCGCCCGCGCGGTCCTGTCACCGCAGCGCCAACGGGGCCAGGCGCGGGGCGAGCCGGGTGCGGGCAAGGCGGACGAGCGGGTTACGGCTGGTGCCGATCGCGAAGGCGCGATCAGTGAAGCGCAGCACCGCTCCCCACGGGCCAGCACACCATGACCGCCCTCAGCACCCTGGTCAAGGCTTGATCACTACGGCAGGCGCAGGATCCCGTTCAGGCTCAGGGACACACCCCAACAATCGCCACGTTCCCCCTCCACCGCCCAAGTGGTCCCATAACTAACCGCCCTGTGGGCCCACCCCGATCGCCAACATCGGCGCCCTGCCCCTTGCGGTCGCCCGCGACGCGGGCTGCGAAGGAGTAGTGCCGATCGGCCCATTCCGGGCTGAGTATCGCTTCCAGCATCGGCATCGAGCGGCAGTGATCGCGAAGCGCGGGAATTGCGGGCAGTTGCCGAGCAACATCGTGGATGGTCACGTCTGCATCCAACATCAGAGGGCTGACAGAGTCCGGCCAGGCCCGCAGCCGAACCTCACGCGGATAGACCGGAGGCGCTGAGCAACTCGCTGACGGCGTTGCGGACGTTCTCGTCCTGGACGAAGCCTCGCCAGCCGCCGTTGGTACACAGCCGCTGGTCACGGGCGGGCACGTCACGCAAGAGGTGTGCGGCAGGTTGGGCTGCTTGCCCGAGTTTCGCCAGGTGGTCCAGGGCGGGAAGCATGACGGGCAGGTAGTTGCCCTTCGTCAGATCCAGCACGGCCGTCGTGAGCACCGGGACAGCGGTCTCGGTGTCGCTGGTTGCAGCCCACAGGGCGTGCGCTGCCTCGACGCGAGTCCAGGGGTCGGTATCGGCTGTCAGCGCCCTGAGCTGGTCCGCGTAGGGGGCGACATGCGATCCGAGGCCGGCGAGCTTGAGCAGGACGGGATGGCGGAATCCTCGCTCCTCAACGCTGCGTCCGAGTTCTTCCAGGGCTGGCCCCGGTTCACCGCCGACTCTCCAGTACGCCCAAGCCGCGAGTGCCGTATGCGGTCCGGTGGCACGCGATCGGGACAAGAGCAGGTCCCGTGCTCCGTTCCCCGCCAAGCCGATCCCTGCCAGGGCCTTCGCCGCAGCCATCCAGGTCCGGTCGTCCTCCAGCAGGCCGAGCAGCCGTGGAACCGCTGCCTTTGCCACGGGCCCCCAGTCCGCGAGTACGTCGCAGAGCCGGTTGAGCAGGTGGTCATCCGTGGCGGAGTCGAGTTGGTCGCAGATCAACGGAAGGAGCGGCTCGGCGTGATCCTGGAGGTAGCCCAGCACCTCATGGAGTGCGGGGAGGGTGACAGGGTGCAGGCCTGTGGCGGGGTAGTGGGCGGAAGCCGATGCGAAGCCGGAGCGTGTGCCGGCGATCAGTTCGATCAGGCCCGGCAGGCAGCGGGGATCGTTCATCCGGGCCAGGGCCCACAGGGCAGCCTCGCCGACGGTCTCCCGTTTGCGTGTGGTGCGGGCTGCGGTGTCGGAGAGGAGTGTGGCCAGCTCGTCGGCGTGGGCGGCGGCTGCCGGGCCGAGGCAGGCCAACAGCTCGGCCGCCCGGAAGCGGACTTCAGGGGCGGGATCGTCCAGTCGCGCGACGAGGCGTGGCAGAAGGGCAGCGGTCGGTGAGTGCCACTGAGACAGCAGCCTGCCCGCCTGGGCCAAGGCACCGATCCGCTGATCGTCGTCGTGATGGTCTGCCAGCACGCCGAGCGTGAACGTGGGGGCCGGGCCGGTGATCAGCCCCGCAGTCCAGGAGTGGACACCCAGTACCCCGGTCTGTACCGAGCTGGTATGCCGCCACAGCTCGACGGTTGGGTCCCGGACCGCTTCGAGTATCAGGCTCAGCCGTCGGGCAGGCAGGCCCGGGTCGTTCGGCGTGAGCGCGTGCACTGCTGCCAGGCGTATCTGAGCCTGTGGAGCGTCGAGCAGACGATGGAGCACGTCGAAGACCTCGACGCCCTGCGCGCCCACTGGTGCGCGCAGGGCCGCCTGGCCCAGTGAGAGGACCAGCTCAAGGCGGGTAGCCAGATCCTCCTCCACCTCCCAGCACCGCAACAGCCCAGGTAGAACCAACTCACCGGGGCTGCCGCAGACACCGAGCACGTCGGCTGCGGCCCGCCGGATCTCCGGCTCGGGGTCATCCAGCAGGCCCAGCAACTCGGGCAGGGCCTGGTCCCACGCGGCTACCCAGCCGGAATCAAGGAACCGGGCTTCGATCCGACCGGCCTCCGCTGCCAGCATCGCCACCAGCTCCAGCATCGCGCAGCGGCTCGGCACCTGCGGTGTCGCAGCCAGGCGGAGCACGAAGGGCAGTGCGGCCGAGGCGGCGGAACAGACCCAACCACCTTGGTGGAAGAGCAGGTTGAGTACCTCGGATGAGGCGTCGTCTGCATCGTCCGGATCCGGACCCCCGCATCGGCGGAGCAGGCCGGGTACGTCCTCGGCAGACCCGTAGTTGTGCTTCAGCCCAGCCCAGTCGACCGCATCCAATCCCACCCACATGCGCGCGACCCTACCGGCCGGGACACCCACGCTCAGCCGAGTCGTGACTGAACGCGCTGGTTGCCCTCGACGTGCTGCGTCGCGTCGCGGTCGATGGCGGCGAGCCGGGTCTCGGTGGCGGGGTCGAACCGGCCGGTGACGACGCTGCCGTCGGCCTGACGGATCCCGGTCCGCGGCCCCTTCGTCATCTCGCACTCTAAAAGTTGCGCCCGATCACCGCGCGAGATTTTCGTCTTTCGTTCCCTACAGGCGTCGGTGACCACATAGAACGGTGGTTGAAGGGATCCGTCTTGACTACTCACCGACTGCTCCGGGCCCTGGCGGCACAGCGCGGCACCACCACGGGGATGCTGAAGGACGAGGACCCGGTGCTGGCGTCCCGCCGCCGGCTCGCCGCCGACGCGGAGCAGGTGGCCCGCGCCCGCGCGGACCGCTTCGAGGGCCCGGAGATGCATCGGCTGACGGACCGCCTGTGGGCGTACGGCGTCACCGCGCTCAACCGAGGGATGCGGGACAGCTCGCTCACCAGCCGGGTACGGGCCGCTGCCGAGCGTATGACCTCCTTCTCCCTGGAGGGCGGCCGCCAGCGGCTGTTCGACGTCGATACCCGGATCGCTCTCGCCGTGCAGACCGTCCTTGACGAACGGCATGTGGGTGTGACCGCAGACAGACCACGGTGTCGCCGAGGGGGTCTGAGGGAACCGCTTCGGCGCGATGGGCGAAGGACAGGTGAAAGCCCAAGTATTCGAGCATCGTCCCTTGGACGAGAGGAGCCCCGATGACCGTCGGACCAGGCGTCGGCATCGGCACCGCGCGTGCCGATGCCGAGAGCGACGCCTCAGTGATCGCGCGGTCCCGGGATGAGCCCGAGGCGTTCGCCGCGCTCTTCGACCGGCACGCCGACGCCGTGCACCACTATGCGGCCCGCCGCCTCGGCGGCGAGCTCGCCGATGACCTCGTGGCGGAGACCTTCACCACCGCATTCCAGCAGCGGCATCGCTACGACCCGGCCCGCGGCGCGGGCGCCGACGCCCGACCCTGGCTGTTTGGCATAGCGACCAACTTGGTCGGCCGGCATCGGCGGGCTGAGGCCCGCCGGTTCAAGGCCATGGCCCGGGTCCCGGCCCTCACCGACCACGACGAGCCGCTGGCCGACCGGGCCGCGGACCGGGTGGTGGCGCGGGCCGTACGCCGCGAGCTGGCGGCGGCGCTGGCCGCGCTGCCCGCTCGGCACCGGGACGTGCTCCTGCTGGTGGCCTGGGGGGATCTCAGCTACGGGGAGGCGGCCCAGGCCCTCGGCATCCCCGTGGGCACGGTCAGATCACGGCTGCACCGGGCTCGCAGCAAGCTGCGCGAAGCATTGGGCGGATCCAATCCGACGGCACTGCGAGAGGTATCCGACCATGAATGACGAACTCGAACTCTTGAGGGAGTGGGACGCGGACGCGGCCCCGCTCACCGGTCCGGCCCGGGACCGGGCCCGGCACCAGCTGCTCAACGCGATGGCCCACGCGGACCAGCGCACCGGCACCGGCCCCAGTCGCCGCCATGCACTACGCCTCGCGGGGACCGCGGTGGTCGCCACGGCGGTTACGGGGACGGCGGTGCTGATCGGCACGGACGGCTCCGGCGAGGGCGGCGCACCGGGCACGAGCACCCCGCGGGTGGAGAACGCCGCCGCGACAGTGCTGAACGGGGCGGCGGCGTGGGAGCGCGAGCAGGAGAAGGAGCCGGTGGCGCCGCGCGACGACCAGTTCATCTACTCGAAGCGGATCATCAAGGAGACGGAGCAGAAGACCGGCAAGGTCAAGACCTACACCGACGAGATGTGGGACTCGGTGGACGCCTCCAAGCCCTCCTTGTCCATGGAACTGGGCCGCGAGATGTGGGAGGAGCCCGCGGGGAAGGGCGGCGGGGTGTGGCCACCCCGGAAGTGGAGCGAGCTGAAGAAGCTGCCCCAAGACCCGGAGAAGCTCATCTCGGCCATCATCTCCGTCGGCGGGTCCGACGACCGGTCGATCAGCGATCTCGACAAGCTCAATCGGTTCGAGGCCTACTGGCTGCTCGGCGAGCTCCTGAAGAACCCGGTACTGCCCCAGGGACTGCGCCCCGCGGCGTACGAGGCGCTGGCCCTTGTGCCCGGCGTCAAGACGATCCCGGGAGTGAAGGACTCCGCCGGGCGGACCGGGGTGGGGATCGCCTCTACCGAGCGCGGGTCCTACGAAAGCAAGTACCTGATCTTCGACCCGGCGTCGTATGAATTCCTGGGCTTCCGCGACGAGCGGATCTCAGCTTCCGGGAAGAAGAAGTACATCCAGCTGTCGCATGTAGTGGACTGGGGGATCGTCGACCGGGTGAAGCAGCGCCCGTAGGCCGCTATCCCGCGGCCGAGACCCGCAGGGCCGCCGACACCGGCAGATGGTCGCCGGCGGCCCTGCGGTTTGCCTCCGGGAGGTCAGTGGGGATGCCGCAGCCGAGGACCTCGCCGCCCGGCGTCGCGAACGCCGCGTCGAGACGGCGGTCCGGGGTTGAAACGGCATGTCCCTGACGCTGTCAGGGACAAAGAGCCCCAGCTCAGCACGGCAACAGAACGCGAGAGGTCCAGATAACGGCCTGCTCGTCAGTCAGGAATTCCACCGGCACGCGGTGACCGTAGCCACGCCACGAGCCCCGTTCAGCGGGCTTGCCCGAACTGCCCCATGACCGCCGATCGCTGCGCTGGCTGACCAAGATCAATCTCACCGTTAGCCGCTGTACCGCTGCTACTCGCGACCGGACGAGCTGGCGGATGGCCGAGCCAAAGCCGGAGGTATCCACGAAAGGACTCCGATGACGGTGAAGCCCTGTGGCCTGGAAGGTCGGGGCAGACCGGGTTAAGCAGTGCCGTCCTCGTCGTTGTCGCTGTCCGGGTTGGGGTGGATCTTGTTCCAGGCGTAGGCGGCTCCGGCGACAGTGGGGCCGACGATTAGCACGGCGCCGCCAGCGTCCTCGATGAGTTCCTTGACCGAGTCGCTCTGCACCTGGGCCTGGACGAGGGCGATGAAGACGAGGATGCCCCAGAACCACAGGAACAGGGTGCGTTTGGTCTCCCAGGACATGCCGGAGGGCTGGGACTGGGCGAAGGCGGCGGCGGAGTCGGTGAGGGTATCGAGGAGTTCGGCGGAGACGTCCTCGGGCGCGGCCTCGTCGGTGGGTTGCCGGTCCTTGATCCGGGCCAAGAGGTCGGTGAGGGACTCGTACATGGCGTTCGTCGCGTGCTCGGCGGCGAACGGGGACACCTGCCGGATCAGGGTCTGCATCGTCTCCGGGTCCGGGCCTCGGGAGGCGAGCGCGGGGGCAGTATCACCGGGCTGCGCGCTGAAGGCGTCGACCGCCTCCTGTATCTGCGCGGAGTCGGTTCTGTTGAGCAGCCGGGCGACGGATTCGCGCATCGCGGTCCAGGTGTCGGTGGACATGGCGGCGACAAGTTGAGTGCTGGCAGCGAGCGCGAGCGCGGCGAGCGGGTCGGGGTTCTCCTCGGGCATGTGGCTCATCCTCACCCCGCCAGCCCTCTGATGGGACGGGGTCATCGAATCTCAGCCCGACATGTGGCTGGGTTGGGTCGAGCCGGGGCGCGATACTGGCCTTTCGGCCAGCCCGTTTCCCCGACCCGCCCGCCGCACCCGCCGTGCGTGTCTCCACGCAACGGGCGCTCCACGTGCCTTGGCCGGCATCCGGCGCACCGCACTGCGGTACGCCGTGGGCATCCTGGTCCTGCAGGCTGGCTGGTGCGGCTGGCTCTGCCGGTCGACGGCGGGACAGCCACGTTCGCCGTCCTCGCCGGCTTGGAACTCGCGGTGCCGGTCTGGGCCGAGGGCACCACCTGGCATCCACAGCACATAGCCGAGCGCTACGGTCTGTTCACTTTGATCGTGCTCGGCGAGTCCGTCATGGCCGCCGGCCTCGCCGTCGGTACCGCTCTGAACACCCACAAGAACCTCGGCTCCATCCTGCCCATCGCGCTGGGCGGGCTGCTGACCGTCTTCGCGCTGTGGTGGATGTACTTCGCCCAGGTCGCGCCACGCCGTCTCAGGACACAGAGGACGGCGATGCTGTGGGGCTACGGGCACTACGTCGTGTTCGCCGCCGCGGCTGTCTGCACGGTGCCCGTCACCCTCTTCGTCACCTGTGTGTGGCTGCTGCACCGACGGGCCGCTCAAGTTGTCCACGGCGGCCAACGTTCTTCCGCCTGTCGCGGCTCTGGCCGTCCTCTCCTCGACGGTCACCCCCTTCCCCGTACTGGGCACCGGCATCATCGCATCCCTGCTCATCGCGGGCCCGCTCGTCCTCGTGCGGCACGAAGGTTCCGACGCCTGAGGGCGCCCTGCGTCGGTCGGAGCGCCCTCAGTACCCTGCCGCGGAGCGTCAACAGTGCGCGCTAGACCCGGTCTTCGGGGGCGATGTACTCAAAGGTCGGGCCGGCCGCCAGGCCGTCGTCGTCCTGCATCGCCATCAGGCTCTGCGCCTGGCCCTTGGCCGCGTACATCGTGCCCACGGACATGCCCAGCATCGCCGGGTTGCCATTGAAGGCCTGCTCCAGCATCTGCAGCATCTTGCAGTACGTCTGGTTGAACGTCTCCTGCGCGGTGCGGATCGCACTGCCCTCGGGGTGGTCCGCCAACCGCTGGTTGGGGCGCACGGGCTGGACTCCGGCCAGGTCCACGGTCACGGGGTCGCCTGTGGGACCGGATTCCGGTGTGTCGCCCGGCTGATAGCGGCGCCCCACGGCGAGCTCCTGGAACCGGTAGTAGTGGGAGACGGCCTTGGTCTCGGGGTGGAACAGGTCCTTGTCCCCGTCCCAGACGTCGGCGCGTGCCGCGCCCTCCCCCTGTTCGACGATCTCCTCCAGCGCCGCGAGCGCGGTGTTCAGGTCGGTGACGGGGGCGAGGTGGCCTGCCGTGTGGGCGAACGGGCCGCCGGAGACCTGCCGGGCGGGGTCGCCGGTGAAGACCCGCTCCTCGCCCAGTTCGGCGCACAGGTCCCGCAGGCCCTTCTCGACGGCGTCGTAGAACTGCCCGATCGTCTCGTAGTTGTCGCCTTCCGCCGGGGCTCCGGGGTGCGCGGGCTGTTCGAGGCGGAGGAACATGCCGAGGGCTTCCTTACCGAACGGCAGGAGCGACAGCTCGATGGAGGGGTCGGCGTGCGGCATGGTCCGCGGATGCGGCGGCAGCATCTGCGGTGTGTCCAGGCGGGGTTCGCCGCCGACCGCGTTCAGCAGGTTCGCGACCAGGGCGAGATGGATCATCTCCTCGACGAACACGCCGCTGATCAACTGGGCGGCGTCCGCGTTGCGTTCGGGGTCGAGGGAGTAGAGCGCCGTCAGGTACGGCGGCAGTGTGGAGTGCTCGATCTCGATCGCCCACTGCAGGTGCCTGCGTAGGTCTTCCAGGGTCGCGATGCCGGTCGTCGCAGCGGCGGCGAGCGTGGTGGACTGGTCCTGAGGCATGGCGGAAAGCTCATTTCTGCTGGTCGGCGTAAGGGGTGCTCATGCAGTGGCCACAGGCTGAACGCCGCCGTCCTCACGGAGCGGAGAACGGGCCGGCCACCCACGGCGGTGCGGGCACACCCTCTGAGGTCAATCCACTGACCGGCCAGTCGGAGCATCTGTGACATGCGCGGGTGCTGGCCTGATGTCACCACCCATGACACTGTCCACAATATTCCACACTGATTCGATGCACAGCGAACGTGAGATAGTGTCAGTATTCACGGGTGACGGGCCTGCGGGCTGTGGCATCCGGGCGCTGGTGGCGGAGGGACAACTTCCCCTCCAGGCCTTCCTCTTCTGTTCCTTTGTGTTCCCGCTCTTCCGGGAGGCCGTGCTCATTCGCAGCTTGGTTTCGGCTGACGTGCCCGAGGAGTCTTCCAAGAAAGGTGTGTTCCATGGCTGAGCTGTTTTACGATGCGGACGCCGATCTGTCCCTCATCCAGAACCGCAGAGTCGCGGTCATCGGCTACGGCAGCCAGGGCCACGCCCATGCGCTGTCCCTTCGGGATTCCGGCGTCGACGTGCGCGTCGGCCTGCACGAGGGCTCCGCGTCCAGGGCCGTGGCCGAGGAACAGGGTCTGCGGGTGGTGACGGTGGCCGAGGCCGCCGCCGAAGCCGACGTCATCATGATCCTCGTACCGGATCCCCTCCAGGGCGAGGTCTACGAGGAGCACATCGCCCCGCATCTCAAGGACGGCGACGCGTTGATCTTCGGCCACGGGTTCAACATCCGGTACGGCTTCGTCAAGCCGCCGGCCGGCGTGGATGTCTGCATGGTCGCTCCCAAGGGGCCGGGCCATCTGGTGCGCCGTCAGTACGAAGAGGGCCGCGGTGTTCCGTGTCTGGTGGCCGTCGAGCAGGATGCGACCGGTCAGGCTCTGGCGCTGGCGCTGTCCTATGCGAAGGGCATCGGCGGCACCCGTGCCGGTGTCATCAGGACGACCTTCACCGAGGAGACCGAGACGGATCTCTTCGGCGAGCAGGCCGTTCTCGCCGGCGGTGTTTCCGCCCTGGTGAAGGCCGGCTTCGAGACGCTGACCGACGCCGGCTACCAGCCGGAGATCGCGTACTTCGAGTGCCTCCACGAGCTGAAGCTCATCGTCGACCTCATGTACGAAGGCGGCCTGGAGAAGATGCGCTGGTCCATCTCGGAGACGGCCGAGTGGGGCGACTACGTCACCGGCCCGCGGATCATCACCGATGCCACCCGGGCAGAGATGAAGAAGGTCCTCGCCGAGATCCAGGACGGCACCTTCGCCCGTGAGTGGATGGCCGAGTACCACGGCGGTCTGAAGAGGTATCACGAGTACCGGAAGCAGGACTCCGAACTGCTGCTGGAGACCACCGGCAAGGAACTGCGCAAGCTCATGAGCTGGGTCGACGAGGAGGTGTAGGTCGCGCGCCGCGGACGGGGGCCGGGCTGTGCCTCCCCGTCCGCGGCGGTCTGTTCCGGGGCCGCGGTACGCAGGTCGGATTCAGCCCATTTCCTCGAGTGCCTTGCCCTTCGTCTCCTTGACGAACCTCAGGACGAAGGGAATGGACAGCGCGGCGAAGAGCGTGTAGATCACGTACGTGCCGGAGAGGTTCCAGTCGGCCAGCGAAGGGAAGCTCGCCGTGATGGCCCAGTTGGCGATCCACTGTGCGGAGGCGGCGACTCCGAGGGCGGCGGCGCGGATCCGGTTGGGGAACATCTCGCCGAGCATGACCCAGACGATGACGCCCCAGGAGAGGGCGAAGAAGAGGACGAAGGCGTGGGCGGCTATCAGAGCGACCCATCCCTGGCCGGCCGGGAGTTCGCCGTCGACCGCGCGGGCGGAGAACGCCCACGCCTCCAGCGCCAGGGCGGCGGCCATGCCGACCGAGCCGACGATGGCCAGCGGCCTGCGCCCGACCCGGTCGACGAAAATCATCGCGATCACCGTGCCGACGATGTTGATGATCGACGTCGTGAACGAGTAGAAGAACGAATCGGTCGGGTCGACGCCGACGGACTGCCACAGCGTCGAGGAGTAGTAGAACGCGACGTTGATGCCGACGAACTGCTGGAAGACCGACAGTCCGATGCCGACCCAGACGATCGGCTTGAAGAAGAAGCCACCGGCGCGCAGGTCCGCGAAGGTCGACCTCTCCTCCCCTCGCATGGCCGTCTCAATCTCGATGACGCGGGCATCGAGGTCGATCCCGTCGCCCTCGACCTCTACGAGGATGCGGCGCGCCTTCTCGTGATGACCGATGGAGATCAGGAAGCGGGGGGACTCCGGTATCGCGAAGGACAGCAGTCCGTAGAGCACGGCCGGAACCACCATCACGCCGAGCATGACCTGCCAGGCCTCGATGCCCAGCACCTTGCCCCGCTGGTCGCCGCCCGCTGCGTTCAGCAGGCCCCAGTTGACCAGTTGGGAGATCGCGATGCCGATGACGATGGCGGCCTGCTGGAAGGAGCCGAGCCGGCCGCGGTAGGCGGGCGGGGAGACTTCGGCGATGTAGGCCGGGCCGATCACGGAGGCCATGCCGATGGCGATCCCGCCGATGACCCGCCACATCGCCAGGTCCCACAGTGCGAAGGGCAGGGCGGAGCCGATGGCGCTGACAGTGAAGAGGACCGCGGCGATCTGCATGCAGCGGATCCGGCCGATGCGGTCGGCGATCCGGCCGGCGGTCGCCGCGCCGATCGCACAACCGATCAGGGCGATGGCGATGACCTGGGCCAGCACCGCCGAACCGACGTCGTACCGGTCCCGGATGGCCTCGACCGCGCCGTTGATGACGGAACTGTCGTAGCCGAAGAGAAAGCCGCCCATCGCGGCCGCGGCCGCGATGGAGACGACGTGGGCAAGAGGGGCGGGGTGAGCCGCCTGGGCTGGTGACGGGGGTGTCTCAGCGGTGCTGGTCACATGAACTCCTTGTGCCACTGGTCTGGGAACGCGGTGTCTCGCCCTAAAGACCGGTGGGGCCCGGACGGTGTGACACTGTTGCGTCGGCCGATCGGTTCTGGCTGTCCGGGAGTTCGGGCAGGTCCTCCAGGAAGTCCGCGGACGGCGTGAAGAACAGGGCGCCCGTGACTGCGGTGGAGAAGTCCAGGATCCGGTCGTGCGACACCGTTTCCGTGCCCAGAAACATGCGCTCCAGCATCGTCTCAGTGACTTCGGGGCTGCGGGCGTACCCGATGAAGTACGTACCGAACTCCTCGGTGCCCACCGTCCCGAACGGCATGTTGTCGCGGATGATCTCCCTCTCGGTGCCGTCCGCGTCCGTCACGGTGGTGAGGGCGACGTGGGAGTCCGGCGGTTTGACGTCGTCCGCCAGTTCCACGTCGGAGAGTTTCCGTCGGCCGATCACCCGCTCCTGGGCTTCGACCGGCAGGGCTTCCCAGGCATCGAGGTCGTGGAGGTACTTCTGCACCACCACGTAACTGCCGCCTGCGAAGCCGGGATCCTCCTCCCCCACGAGCACGGCGGCCTGTGCCTGGGCACCCGTGGGGTTCTCCGTGCCGTCGACGAAGCCGAGGAGGTCTCGTTCCTCGAAGTACTGGAAGCCGTGTACCTCGTCCCGCACCGTGACCGCTCCGCGCAGTCGGCTCATGATCTCGGTGGCGAAGGCGAAGCACAGGTCCTGCCGCGCGGCGCGTATGTGGAACAGTAGGTCGCCAGGGGTGGCGACGGCTCGGTGCCGCGAGCCGTGCAGTTCCTTGAAGGAGTGCAAACGGGCCGGGCGTTCTCCGGCGAACAGCCGGTCCCAGGCGTGGGACCCGATGCCGGTCACACAGCTGAGCAGGCCGTCGGGGTGGGCGCGGAACCCCACGGCACGTTCCAGTGAGCCGATGTCCGGGAGGAGTTCGCGAACGGTCCTCTCGCCGCCTTCGTCAATCGTGACGACCAGGAAGATCGCCGCACTGGTCAGTGGAGACAAGATCATCTGAGGCACGGGTTCCTCGACCCCTCCGGACATGGATCATCACTTTCGGCTGCGGCAGCGGTGGTGGGCGGACTCAGCGCCAGGGGCGCTCAATCGCTCAGTCGATCGGTTCGGGACAGTTCGCGCGCTTCCTCGCGCGTCAGGGGACGCGGTGTGGCCGCCGCCGCGATGGCTAGCGAGCGCTCCTCGTCCAGCACCCCGCGCGCGTGCAACTCCTCCAGAAGTTCCGCCAGCGCCCGGGAGTTCGCCATGACCCTTTCCGCGGTCCTGGCGAGGAACGGCTGGTCGACCAGGTCGGGCACCTCGACCTCCTGGACCTCCATCCGGTAGATGCAGATCTCGCGGCGGCGGCCCGTCGAGAGTTTGCTCCAGCCGTCCAGGACGCGCCATCGCCCCTCGCTCCCGCGAAGGTGCGGACCCTCGGCCGTGGCGGCCGCCTGCAGTTCGGCCTCCAGCTCCTGATGCCGCTCGTCCGGCACATGCAGTTCCAGGGCGAATCGGCGCAGGGGCCGTCCGCTGTGGATGGACGTCTCCGAGGGCAGCTGTGCGGCGGCGAGTTCGCGCATCGCACCCAGCAGCTCGATGTCCAGTGTCGTCATCGGAGTCCTTTCGTGGATACCCCCGGCTTCAGCCGGGGGAGGAAACGAAACTCCTGCGGAGCAGGGCACAGAGCTGGGATGCGCCGCAAAGGCGGATCCCAGTGCCCTGACCCGCAGGTTTGATCTCTACCTGCCGCCTGGCTAGCTTGTGCGCGTGGCCGTGAACCGTGTGAAGCGGGCGTTCAAGTACCGCTTCTATCCCAGTGATGCGCAGGCGGCGGAGCTGTCGCGCACGTTCGGGTGTGTGCGCAAGGTCTACAACCTGGCGCTCGCCGCCCGCACGCAGGCGTGGGCGCGGCAGGAACGGGTCGACTACAACGCCACCTCGGCGATGCTGACGGCGTGGAAGAAGACCGAGGAGCTGGCGTTCCTGAACGACGTGTCGTCGGTGCCGCTGCAGCAGACACTGCGCCACCTGCAGACCGCGTTCACCCACTTCTTCGCCAGACGGGCGAAGTACCCGCGTTTCAAGTCGCGCAAGACATCGCGCAAGTCGGCGGAGTACACCACCAGCGGGTTCCGTTTCCGCGACGGCCGGCTGACCCTGGCGAAGATGGCGGACCCGCTGGACATCGTGTGGTCCCGGCCGCTGCCCGACGGTACGGAGCCGTCGACGGTGACGGTGTCCCAGGACGCGGCCGGACGCTGGTTCGTCTCGCTGCTGTGCGAGGACCCCCATGTCACACCGCTTCCCGCCACCGACAATGCGGTCGGAATCGATGTCGGCCTTCACCATCTGCTGACCCTCTCCACCGGGGAGAAGGTCGCCAACCCGAGGCACGAGCGCCGCGACCGCGCCCGGCTCGCCATGGCCCAGCGCAAACTGTCCCGCACGGCCAAGGGCGAGGGAACCAACCGGGCCAAAGCCCGGCGCAAGGTCGCCAAGGTCCACGCCCGGATTGCCGACCGGCGCCGGGACATGCTCCACAAGCTCACGACTCGGCTCGTGCGTGACAACCAAACGCTCGTGATCGAGGACCTGACCGTGCGCACCATGGTCAAAAACCGCACGCTGGCCCGGGCCATCTCGGACGCGAGCTGGGGCGAGTTCCGCTCGATGCTGGAGTACAAGGCTGCCTGGTACGGGCGTCAAGTGATCGTGGTGGACCGGTTCTTCCCCTCCTCCAGGCTGTGCTCCGTCTGCGGCAGTCTGCAGGACAAGATGCCGCTCAGCGTCCGCACCTGGGCGTGCGGCTGTGGTGCGGTCCATGACCGGGACGTGAACGCGGCGAACAACCTTCTGGCCGCCGGGCTGGCGGTGTCTGTCTGTGGAGCTGGTGTAAGACCTCAACGGAGTTCTCCGGGCGGGCAGTCGGCGACGAAGCAGAAAACCCCACGGCGCGAGCCGTAGGAATCCCCTCTCGTTCACGAGGGGGGAGGAAGTCAAGCTGCGTCTGCCGTCGCCCGTGGTGAAGGCGTAGGTGTAGTAGCCCTGGACGGTGCCGGTGTGGCCGTAGACCGTCACGCCGCAGGACAGCTTCCTGCCGCGCAGTCCCAGCCCGTAGGACTGGGTGCCGTCCGCGTTCACCGGGACCATGCTCATCATGGCCTGCAGTTGCGGCCCCGGAACCAGCTTGCCGGTCACCACGGCGCCGAAGAACCGGTTCAGGTCCGCCGCACTCGAGATCACGGCTCCGGCGGACTGGGCCCGGGAGGCGGTCTGCTCGGTGGAGTCCACCAGCGGCAGCGTGGCGTCGTCGTCACGGACGTAGCCCCGCTCGTAGGCGCCGGTGAGGGTCGTTCGCGGATGCACGTACGAGGTGTTCTTCAGGCCGAGCGGCTGGAAGATCCGCTGATCGTAGTGCGTGGCCATCGGCACACCCGTGACGTGCTCGATCAGCTCGCCCAGGACCACGAAGTTGGTGCTGGAATAGCTGTAGGCGGTCCCCCGGCGCGTTGGTGGGCTGGTGTGCGGTCGAGAGGTCAATGAGTTCCTGGTACGTGAACACCTTGTTCCGGACCGCCTCGAAGCCAGGAACAGTGTGATAGAACATGTCATTCGTACAGTCCCACAGGCCGCTGCGGTGGCTCAGCAGATGCCGCACCGTGATCCGGTCGTCCGGCAGCGGCTCGGCGAGGTAGTCGTTCGTGGGCGCGTCGAGGTCGATGCGCCCCTCGGCGACGAGTGACATCAGCACGACGGTGGTGAAGCCCTTGGTGACGCTGCCGACGCGGAACCTGCGGTCGGCGTCCATCGCAGTGCCGGAGGCGGTGTCCGCCTTGCCCGAGGAGACCCGGTAGCGGACGTACCGGAGTCGATACGGGTGAGCGCGCCGGGCGCTCCGTCGGCCATCGCCTGCTTCTGGACGGCCAGTACGCCCGCGACCGACGGGGCGGGAAGGGTGGTTGTGGGGGCGGCGCCCGCGGTACTCGCGTTCCTGATACGCGTCCAGTTCCTTCTGACGTGATCGAGTGGAGACGCTCACGGCACGGCACCCAGGCAGAGGCGGTCCTGGCGGTCGATGACAGGCCGGAGAGCGCCGGACGCAACGATAACGGGCACAGTGTGGAGAACCACAAGGTGAGGGAGATGTTGTCAATGGCGCAACCTGGGCTGATGACTTGGGTGTTCGCCAACTTCCGTCAGTGCCTGCTGGGTTGGGGTACGGAGAGGTGGCCGGCAGGCGGGCGGGTTCGGTCGTCGTCTGCGGGCCGGTCGCGGGCATGGGGAACTCCTCATCGTGGAAGGGCGCCCGTCGAGGGCGTGGTTCCACCCTCGCCGCGGGACACCGGCCCCCGCGCCCTTGCTTCCCGTGGTGGGGTCCGTGGGACCCGTTGGACCCTTGTGGGCCGCTCGTGGAAGCCCGTAAGACCCGTGGTCGAGTCCGTGGGCCCCCGCGGCCGGCGTCAGGCGCTCCGCATCGAGTCCTCGTCGTCGAGGTCATCGGCCGGGGCGTCCCCCAGGACACCGGGCAGCGCGCGACGTGAGTTGATGCCGAGCTTCACGTACACCTTGCGCAGGTGCCACTCCACGGTGTGCGGGCTGATGAACAGCTCCGCGCCGATCTTCGCGTTCGTCATGCCGTCGGCGGCGAGCGCGGCGACCTGGAACTCCTGGGCAGTCAGGGCGCTGCTCGGCCTGTCCTCCCGCACCCTGACGTGCCCGCCGGTGGCGAGCAGTTCGCGGCGGGCCCGCTCGGCGAAGGCGTGCGCACGCATGCCGTCGAACATCTCGTGAGCCGTACGCAGTTGTTCCCGAGCCGACGAGCGGCGCTGCCTGCGGCGCAGCCACTCGCCGTACAGCAGGTGGGTGCGCGCCACCTCCACGGCCACACCGCCGCGCTCGAACTCCTCGATCGCGGTCCGGTACAGCCGGTCGGCCGCGTCGCCGTCGGCGAGGAGTGCCTGCCCGCGGGCGGCGGCGCCGCGTGCCCATCCGGAGTCGGCGAACCGGGTGAGCTCGATCAGCCGGGCCAGCGAGGCGCGGGCCTGGTCGAGTTCACCGCACCGGGTGGCGGCCTCGACGTGTTCCACCAGCGACAGACCGGTGAAGTTGAATCCGTCGTGCTCGATGCCCGCACGCGCGGCCTCCAGCGCCTCCTCGTAGCGCCCCAGGCCGTTGAAGAGCACTCCCTGGATGTAGCCCGTGGCGCCCAGCAGGGAGACCTCGCCGCTCTGTTCGGCCCGCTGTCTGGCTTCCTCGATGATGCCGACGGCGACCTCCGCCTCGCCGCGCCACGCGGCCAGGACCAGGGTCGCGTACTTGTGCGGGGCGTGGCCCGTCGCAGTGGTGAGCGCGTCGGCCTCGTCGATCATCCGGTCGGCCTCGGGGAAGTCTCCGTAGTGGATGTGCACTCCGCCGGCGTAGATGAGGGCCGGGGGCAGAGCGCCGAGCGCTCCGACGTCGCGGGCCAGGCGCACTGCCCGGCCCGACAGCGCGTCCCATGCGTGCAGGTCCCAGGCGTAGTGAATGAACGCTTCCAGTGCGACCGGGACCAGCAGCAGCCAGCGCATGACCGCTTCCCGGGTCCCGAGTTCCTCGTGCACGAGCAGGTCCAGCGCGCCCTGCAAGGCCGGGACTCCGGTCTCGTACCCGTCCGCGAGAAGCGCGGCGACGCCGTCGAGGAGACGGTCGGCGGCCACCGAACCGGAGGGGGGCGCCCCTGAGTTGCGGGCAGCGATCGCTGCCGCGCGGGCGCCGGTCGGGCCGTGGACGCGGCCGGCGAAGATGGTCGCGCTGATCGCTTCCAGGTATGTCTCGCGTGCCAGCGGCGATCCGGCGGCAGTGAACTGCGCGGCGGCCTCCAGCAGCAGAGGTGCCGCCTCGTCGCTGCGGCTGCGGGCGAAGAGGATCCGGGCCCGCAGGCGCGCCAGCCGGGCACGGTCCAGAGCGCTCAGAGGACACAGTTCGGCCACCGTCGCGAGTTCGGTGGCCCGGTCGGGCGCCGCGGCCGAGAAGTGTGCCTCGGCAGCCGCGAGGGCCCGGCGGCCGCGCGCCCACGCGTCCGGTGTCACCTCGGCCGCGCGCTCCAGCAGCACCGCCTCGGCAGCGATGCCGCCGCGCTGCCGTGCGCGGTCGGCGGCCTGCTCAAGGCCGGCGGCGACGTCCTCGTCCGGCCCGTCGGTGGCCTGGGCGGCATGCCAGGCGCGCCGGTCGGGGTCCAGCACCGGGTCCGTGACATCGGCCAGCGCCCGGTGCACCGCTCGGCGTTCCTCGGGCGTGGCTCCCTGGTAGACAGCGGAACGGACCAGCGGATGCCGGAACCTGACGGACTCCCCGAACTCGATCAGACCGGCCGCCTTGGCCGGTGCCGCGTAGGGAACGATCTCGAGCTGGCCGGCCGCGCGCACCAGCAGGCGCGCGTCACCGACCGGTTCGGCCGCGGCGATCAGCAGCAGGGTGCGGGTCGCCGCCGGGAGGGAACCGATCCGGCCGGCGAAGTCGCGTTCGACGCGGTTCGCGACCGGCCCGTAGGCGCCCGGCCGGGCCGACGAGTCGAGTCCGTAGGCCAGCTCGGCGGCGCTGCGACCGCGGGAGAACTCGAGCAGCGCGAGCGGGTTGCCGTCCATCTCCGTCACGAACCGGTCCCGGACCCGCTTCTCCAGCCGGCCGCCGACGACGGATTCCAGGAGCTGTCCGGCCGCAGCGGTGTCCAGACCTTCCAGCCGAAGGGTGGGCAGGCCGTTGAGGGCGGCCCCGCCCTCGGGGTCCCGCACCGAGAATGCCATGGCGACGGCCTCGGCGAGCAGTCGGCGTGCCACGAACTCCAGCGTCTGCAGGGACACTTGGTCCAGCCACTGGGCGTCGTCGACCAGGACGAGTACCGGCCGGGTCTCGGAGGCCCGGGTGAGCAGGGTCAGCACGGCGAGTCCGACGAGGAAACGGTCGGGGGGATCTCCGGCGGCCATGCCGAACGCCACGCGGAGGGCGTCGCGTTGAGGTTCCGGAAGTTCGTCCAGTTCGCCGAGGAACGGTGTGCACACCTGGTGCAGGCTGGCGTAGGGCAGCTCCATGTCCGCCTCGATGCCGTTCGCCCAGGTCACCTTCACCCGCGACGCCTGCGCGGCCGCGTACTCCAGCAGCACCGACTTCCCCATGCCGGCCTCGCCGCGGACCACCAGGATGCGAGGCCCGCCTTCGCTCAGCCCGGCCAGCAGGTCCTCGAGCGCCGCGCACTCGCGTTGCCGGCCGACCAGGTCGGGAAGCGGGCTGGCGATCATACGACGCGGCTCCTCGGGACATCTGGGGACGAAAAGGCCCCACAACATTGTCGGAACAAGCCTTGTAACGATATCCGGGACGCCTCACACCCTGTGTGTCCGTTGCCTGTGACAGTCTCCACGTCCGGAAATCCTCGGGAGGTGTCACAAAAGAGCCCGCTGTCCGGTCGACCTGCCGATGATCTCGCCCGTCGCCCGCCGCAGGAGGTCCCTCGTGTCATCGCTCGGACACCAGCTCGCCACATCCGTGCTCGTTGTGGGAGCCGGTGGATCAGCCCTCCGCGCGGCCATCGAGGTCGCGGAGGCCGGTGTCGCGGTCATCGCCGTGGCCAAGCGCACGCATGCCGCTGCCACACCTCGTCGGGACTCTGCCGAAACGCTGCGGGAGGGCCGTCTGTTGGCCGATCCCCGAACCGCCCAAGTCGTCGCCCGCTACGCGGAGCAGGGCTTCCAGGACGTGGGACGCTACGGCCCGCGCCGGTCCGGCCACCCGTACGACAGCGCCGCGTTCACCGGCGAGCATGCCGGGCCGGGGATGCACCGGGCACTGCAGACCCGCGCGGCGGAGCTCGGCATCCCCGTCCTCACCGGCGTGTACGTCACCCGGCTGCTGGTCGACGACGGAACGGTCTTCGGTGCCTACGGGTTCGACCTCGCCGACGGCTCGCGCTACCTCGTGCACGCAGACTCCGTGATCCTCGCGGCCGGAGGGCACACCCGCATCTGGCGGCGCACGTCGTCGCGCCGTGACGAGAGCGGCGGCGACGCCTTCCGCCTCGCCGTCGAGGCGGGCGCCCGGTTGCGCGACCCCGAGCTGGTGCAGTTCCATCCCCTCGGTCTGGTCGGGCCGGAGCACGCGGCCGGCCTGCTCGTCGACGACGCGGCACGCGGTGAGGGCGGAGTGCTGCTCAACAACCTCGGTGAACGGTTCATGGCGCGCTACGACACCGAGCGCATGGAGCGCTGCAGCCAGGACAGGGTCGCCGCGGCCGCCTACACCGAGATCAAGGAGGGGCGCGGCACCCAGGCCGGCGGGGTGTGGCTCGATCTGTCCCATCTCCCGCGCGAGACCGTCCTGACACGGCTGCCCCACGTGCACCAGACCTTGCTGGACGTGCAGACACTCGACATCACCCGTGATCCGGTCGAGGTCACGCCGACCGCTCAGTATTCGCTGGGCGGGGTCTGGGTGAGACCCAAGGACCACAGCACCGATGTCAACGGGCTCTACGTGATCGGGGAGGCGGCCGGCGGACTGCACGGCGCGAACCGGCAGGAGGAGAACTCGTTGATCGGACTCCTCGTCCACGGCCGGATCGCGGGCCGGGCCGCGGCGGAGTACTCGGCCCGGCTCACCGTGCAGCAACGCTCCCCCGCGGCGGTGCGCGCCGCGGAGAGTGACGTGTCCCGCCTGCTGGCTGCCAACGGCGACCAGAACATCCGCGCCCTGCTGCGCTCGGTGCGCCACCTGATGACGGAACACGCCGGCGTCGTGCGCGAGGAGGCCGGTCTCGCCGCCGGGCTCGCCGGACTCGCCGAGATCGAGGCGCGCACGGCTCACGCCGGGATCCACATCGACATCGGCGGCTTCCAGGACCTCGCGTACGCCTACGACCTCAGGTCCACCCTGCTCGCCGCGCGCGCGACACTGGAGTGCGCACGGGAGCGCAAGGAGACACGGGGCAGTCACCACCGGTCCGACCACCCCGATGTCGACCCCGACCTGACGGTCACTCTGGTGTGGTCGCCGGCGACCGGGGTACGGCGCGAGCCCGTCCCGCCCACCCCCACCCATATCGCCGAGTTGGTGCGGGACGTCTCGGCCCACGCCGGGTCACCGGAGCAGAGACGGTGACCCCGGGAGAAGGCGTCCGGCTCAGTTCTTGCCGCGCCGCGGGGCGGTCGGCGTCTGCGGCAGGTGACGGGACGCCCACCCGGCCAGTTCGCTGAGGATGAGCATGAGGGCCGTTGCGTCCGGGGTGAGGCGGTGCCGGACCATGACCGGCGGTCCGGGCTCCACCTCGCGCACGGTGAGTCCCGCGCCGGACAGTTCGGAGAGGCGCTCCGAAAGGACGGAGTCGCTCGGGCTACCGGGATTCATGTCGCTCGGTGTACGTCATCCTCTCCGTCCGTGCCCGCGGCCTCGCCGCCGGACCGATGGCCGGCTTCGACGCCGCAGGGATCGACCAGGAGTTCTTCCCGGACGGCGACTGGCACTGCGTCCTCGTCGTGAACATCGGCCATCCGGCCGGTCCCCCGCAGTTCGACCGCATGCCGCGCCTCGCGCACGAGGACGCCGTCGCCTGAGCCGAGACGACGGGCACCGGGTCAGGACGGTTCGAGTGGACGACCACGCGGTAGCCGGCGGGTTCCGAGGTGATGTGGAGACCGGGATCGTCGAACATCCGCTGCAGCGAGGAGAGCCACTCAGGGTCGGCGGTGGCGCGGTCGAGGGCGAGGCCCGAACTCCAGTCGGCGATGTGGACGAACCGCACCTCGGGCGTGTCGGCGAGTGGCCGGTGTAGACGGGAGCGGAGAAAACCGGGCTGGTGCGCCATGATCCCGGCGTTCTCCCGGTAGACCTCGATGAAACGCTCGGCTTCCTCCACCGGCACGCTGTAGCTCTTGATCACCGTGACCGGACCGTCGACACCGGTCTTCGCGTCCAAGGACTGACTCATACGCTAACGACCGGGCACGGCCCGGTTCTGTGACAGGTGATCGGGGAGCAGGGACAGCAGGCGCAGATTGGTGTGGCTCTCTGTTCCCGGTGTGGCGGTGTAGACGACGAGCCGTTGGGACTGGTCGGGGTCGACGAGTGTCTGGCAGTGCAGGTCCAGCGTCCCGAGCTGGGGGTGGAGAAAACGCTTGGGAGCGCAGGCGGGCCCCAGTACGGGACGCTTCCGCCAGATGTCGGCGAACTCGGAGCTCTTCTCGATGAGCGCGTCCACGAGCTCGGCGGCCCGCGAGTGCGCGCCGTCGCGGGTGTAGGCACCGTGGAGATCCGCCACCATCAGACGGCTCTGCTCCGTGTGCTCGCTCTCCGGGCGGATCAGGCGGGAGGCGGGGTCGGTGAACCAGCGGTAGTGGGCGCTGCGGGTCAGTCCGGTGTACGCCGTCGCGTCGCCCAGCAGTGCCACGGCCGGACGTGTCTGCTTCAGTGTCTCCCCGAGGTGGTTCATCACCAGGGCGGGGGTGTCCTCGAGCCGGTCCAGGATGCGCATCATTCCCGGATCGACATGGTCCTCCCTCCGCACCCGGCGCGGCACGGCATGCCCTCCGAGCCGGAAGAGGTGGTCCCGCTCCTCCAGGGACAGGCGCAGGCCGCGGGCCAGCGCGGCGAGCATCTGCTCGGAGGGGTGGGGGCCTCGTGGCTGCTCGAGGCGGCTGTAGTAGTCCGCCGACATGTCACAGAGTGTTGCGACCTCCTCGCGGCGCAGTCCTCCGGTGCGCCTGCGGCGCCCACGGGGAAGGCCGACGTCCTCCGGCTGGAGCGCCTCGCGGCGGGCCCGGAGAAAGGCTGCCAGAGCTGCTCGGTCCGCCATCGCTGTCCTCTCTGCCGGGAGGTGCGTCGTCCTCACCTTTCGGCCAGGTGAACGATGCGATCAGGACGATGCATTCCCGTGCCACGGTGTGTTCCGCTGCCGCGGGCCGCGCTGTCAGCTCCGTGCGCCGACGCCGGGCCGCCTCACCGCGTGATCGCCTTGGTCTCCAGGAATTCTTCGAGCCCGGCACGGCCCATCTCCCGGCCGTTGCCGGACTGTTTGTACCCGCCGAAGGGCGCCTGGAAGTTGTGCTGCCCGCCGTTGACGTCGACCTGGCCGACGCGCAGGCGCCGGGCGATCGCCATGGCGTGCTCCTCCTCACCGGACACCGCGCCGTTGAGCCCGTAGATGGTGCCGTTGGCCATCTCGACGGCGTGGTCGTCGTCGGCGTAGGGGATGACCACGAGGACGGGGCCGAAGATCTCCTCCTGGGCGATGACCGACTCCGGGTCGACGTCGGCGAAGATCGTGGGCCTGACGTAGGCGCCGGTCTCCAGGCCCTTGGGCCGGCCGGGGCCGCCGACCACGAGCGTGGCGCCGTCGGCGACGCCGCGGCGGATGTAGTCGTCGACGCGGCGGCGCTGGGTCTCCGAGGCGAGCGGGCCGATCCGCGTGCCCTCGTCGGTGGGATCACCGACGACGTACTCCTCGGCCGCTGCCCGCAACTTCTCGACCACTGTCTCCTGAAGCCCCTCGGGCACGAGCATCCGCACGTAGGCGCCGCAGGCCTGGCCGGCGTTGGCCCAGGCGAAGGCCAGACCGCGGGTGACGGCAGCGTCGAGGTCGGCCTCGGGAAGGATGATGTGGGCGGCTTTGCCGCCCAGTTCGAGGGCGACCCGCTTGATGGTGCCGGAGGCGGCCACCGACACGGCCCGGCCGGCCCGAGTGGATCCGGTGAAGGAGATCATGTCGACCTTCGGGTGCCGTGCGAGTGCCTCGCCGACGGCCGGTCCGGTGCCCTGCACCACGTTGAACACACCGTCGGGCAGGCCGGCTTCGGTGGCTATTTCGGCGAACGTCCGCGCGCTGAGCGGGGAGAGCTCCGACGGCTTGAGGACGACGGTGTTGCCCGCGAGCATCGCAGGGACGACCTTGGTCACGAGTTGCTGGAGCGGGAAGTTCCACGGAGTGATCGCGCCCACGACGCCGATGGGCTCGCGGACGACGAGCGAGTTGTCCACCACCGACGTCCACTCGAACTGCTCGGCCGCCGCGATCGCGGCCAGGATCGAGGCGACCGGGAAACCCACCTGCGCCTGCCGGGAGAAGCTGATCGGCGCGCCCATCTCCTGGGTGATGGTGGCCGCCAGTTCCTCACGGTGCTTCTCCAGGCTCTCGGCCAGGCGCCGCATGACGGCCGCCCGCAGCTCCACGGACGTCGACGCCCACCCGTCGAACGCGGCGAGCGCGGCACCCACCGCCAGGTCCACGTCCTCGGCCGTGCCCTCGTGGAACGTGGCGACGACCGATTCGTCGGCGGGATTCACCACATCGATCAGCGGCCCGGAACCGCGCACGGCACGGCCGTCGATCCAGTGGGACGGAGCGGGGAAGGGAACCGTGTGTTCTTCGTTCATGCCGCCAGGGAACACCGGTCGCCGCACGGCATCCATGCCCTCTCAGACCCATGATCCACGTCACTCCCCGGTCGCGACAGCGCCTCACCGCGACGGCATCGACCGCCGGAGCTGTTGTTACCGTGCCCCACCCCTCGCCATGGCCGCCTCCCGCGGCCACGACATCCCCGGCGTTCACAGTGCCTGGGGCCGGCTCCAAACCGCCGCTCTTCCCAAGGCTCGGGTCAGGGACGCGAGCTCACGAGGAGCACCGTGCCCACGAAGGTCAGCAGGGTCAGGACGGCCACAGCGATCATCAGCCGGCGCATCCAGCGCAGGAAACGCCGTTGACGGGCCGAGTCGGCCTCGGCGACGCTGTCGGCGATGTGCTGCGTCACCACCCCGGCGACGTACTTCTGCTCGTCGAGGTACCACTCTTCGATGTCCCTCTTCTGCTGGTGGGTCAGCCCCACCGACTGCGCGATGAAGGCGGCCACGCGCTGACGGGCGGCACTGAGATGAGCCTCCCGGTACAGGTAGGCCTCCATGTCGGCCAGCCCGCGAGCGGCTTGCTCTTCCGTGCTCATAGATGCGCTCCCGAAGTCGGCGGCCCGGCGCCCGGAGCGGAGCCGGGCCGCGAGGACGGCGCGATGACTCGGACCGCGCCTCGGTACCACGGTGGCTCAACCGGTGGCCTGTACCGCCTCGTCGACCAGGCGGGCGACGTCACCGGGACGGGAGACGGCGACCGCGTGGGAGGCGTCGACGGTCACGACCGTGGCCTTCGCGCGTTCGGCCATGAAGATCTGTACCTGGGCCGGGATGTTGCGGTCCTCGGTCGCCACGAGGACCCAGGACGGAATGTCCCTCCAGGCGGGGGCGGAGGCCCCCTCGGCCAGCGCGGCGTCGGCCACGGGCCGCTGGGTGGCGGCCATGACCGCCGCGGTCTTCTCGGGGACGTCGGCGGCGAACTGCTGGTGGAACTTGCTCTCCTCGATGTAGAGATCCGCCACCCGGCTGCCGTCCGGAAGGGCGATCGGCACGGGGCGGAGCGTCTCCCCGAGGGTGCTGCCCGGGAACTTCCCGGACAGGGCGACCGCGCTCTCCCCTTCGTCCGGCAGAAAGGCCGCGACGAAGACGAGCGCCTTGACACGGTCGAGTCCGCGTGCGGCGTTACTGATCACCGAACCGCCGTAGGAGTGCCCGACGAGGACCACGGGGCCGGCTATGGACTCCACGAGCTGCCGGACGTAGTCGCTGTCCGTGCTCAGCCCGCGCAACGGATTGCTCGCGGACACCACGGAATGGCCGTGGGACTGGAGCCTTTCGACGACGCCGTTCCAACTCGAGGAGTCCGCGAACGCTCCGTGGACGAGGACGACGGTCGGCTTCTGTGCACTCATGAAAGGGGCCTTTCATTCAGCCGGTGGCATGCGGCCTGCGCCCTGCGCGCGCCATCGGATGGAGGGTTGTACTGGTTCGAAGGAGCGATCTTTCGGCGAGCGCGGAAAACAGAGATCGTTTTCCGCGCCTTTGCCGCGCACGGAATCAATTGGTGCCGAGGGCTTTGCGTAGCACGTGGACGGCCTGCTCGATCGCCGCGGTGGAAGACTGGGTTCCGCGGACCGGGTTCAGCATCATGAAGTCGTGCAGCGAGGCGTTGTAGCGGACGCTCGTGGTCGGCACACCGGCCTGGATCAGCTTGCGCGCGTAGGCCTCGCCCTCGTCGCGCAGCACGTCGTTCTCGTCGACGGCGACGAACGCCGGCGGCAGTCCCCGGAGCTCCTCCAGGGTCGCGCGCAGCGGGGAGGCGGTGACCTGGTCCCGCTCGGTCGGGTCGGTGGTGTAGGCGTTCCAGAACCACTCCATGGCCTTCGCGGTCAGGTGCGGCCCGTGGGCGAAGGTGCGGTAGCTCTCGGTGTCCTGCCCCGCGTCGGTGACCGGGTAGTACAGCGACTGGTGCAGGAACGTCACGTCGCCCCGCTGCTTGGCCAGGTGGGTGAGGGCGGCGCTCATGTTGCCGCCGACGGAGTCACCGGCGACGACCAGGCGGGAGCCGTCCAGCCCCTCGTCGGCGCCCTGGGCGGTGATCCAGCGGGCAGTGGCGTACGCCTGCTCGATGGCGACCGGGTACTTCGCCTCCGGGGAGCGGTCGTACTCGACGAAGGCCAGGGCGGCCTTCGCGCCCACGGCGAGTTCGCGCACCAGGCGGTCGTGGGTGCCGGCGTTCCCGAGGATCCAGCCCCCTCCGTGGACGTAAAGGATCACGGGCAGGACGCCCGTGCTGCCGACGGGCTTGATGATGCGCACCCGCACATCGCCGACCTCCGCGGGGACGGTGATCCACTTCTCGTCCACGTCGGGCTTCTCGACCGGTCCGGACTGGACGTCGTCCAGCAGCTTGCGGGCGCCTTCGACGCCCAGTTCGTACAGCAGCGGCGGCTTGGCGGTGGCGTCGGCGAATTCCTGCGCGGCGGGTTCGAGAACAATGTCACTCATGGCACGGTCCTTTACGGGCGGTGAGTTCGGGAGGTCTTTCCCTCCTATGAGACCGGGCCGGGAGTCATTGTGTGACAGCGCCGGGGAAAGGAATGTGGAATGCGCCCGCCGGTCACTGGTCGGCTGAAGTCCGGTTGGCATCCGCGGGCTTCGGCAGCAGAAAGCCGTCGATGTACAGGTTGACGTGCTCGTTGTAGAACGCGGTCAGGCCCGCGATGCGGTGGACGTGGGCGGTCGGGAAGTCGTAGGTCCAGGCGATGTCCTCGTGGGATGCGGCGTCACTGTCGAGGGACCAGTAGCTGCTCGTCGTCCCCTTGTACGGGCAGCGTGTGACCGTGTCCGAGTGGCGCAACCGGGTCCAGTCGATGGTCGCGGGGTCGAGGTAGTAGCGGGTCGGCAGGCCGGTCTCGAAGAGCTTGACGCAGTTGTCGGCCTCCGCGAGCACGACTCCGTCCAGCTCGACCCGGACCCTGCTGTTCGAACGCAGGGCGTCGACACGGGAGTAGGGGCTGCGGGGGTGCACGAAGACCGGCTCGTCCTCTTCGAGCCAGGTGTCCAATGCTTCCCACTCGAAACGCACGGTGTCACGCAGAGCGCCCGGAGCGCCCTCGCCCCAGACCCACGCCGCCCCTTCGCGGACCTCCGGTCCGACCTGAAGAGTGTGACGGTGCGCCGGGCCGGCACCGAGCTGCTCCATGTGTCCGTCGTCGCGGAGCTCGCCGTCGACCAAGTCCTCGACGGGGATGCTGAATTGCGGGTATGCCTGCCATTCCCACACGTACAGGGCACGGCGGGTGTCGAAGACGACCCGGCCGGCGACCGTCCCCCGGATGCGGCGCGGGACGGCTTCGACGTGCCCGATCGGGACGATGAGGCTCGGATGCAGAACACTTTCGGTTGCCATGGTGATCACCTTGTATTCGCTGACGGTGTGCTGTGATGCTATCGGGCTGTGTACGGCCGCCCGGACGTGGAGCGTGGTACCAACATCTTCACACGGTGCCCCACCGGGTATCCCGGTGCACCGGGACCCGCGGTGTCACAGATCCGGCAGGTTTCCGGTCAGTGGACCGTAACTGTTCCGCACCTGAGGAGATCCCCCGTGGAAGCTCGCATCAACTACTTCGGCAACGCGCTCGCCGGCAAGGTCATGAAGCACCTGAACTCGGCCGGGGCGGCGGTGCACTCGACCCTGCCGGTCGCCACTCAGGAGCTGGTGAAGATCCGTGCCAGCCAGATCAACGGCTGCGGCTTCTGCACCGACATGCACACCAAGGACGCCACCGCCGCCGGCGAGGAGCAGCAGCGGCTGAACCTGGTGGCCGTGTGGCGCGAGGCGACGGTCTTCACCGAGGCCGAGCGCGCGGCCCTGGAACTGACCGAGCAGGGCACGCGCATCGCGGACGGCTCGGCCGGGGTGTCGGACGATGCCTGGGCGAACGCCGCGAAGCACTACGACGAGGACCAGCTCGCGGCGCTGATCTCGTTGATCGCGGTCATCAACGCCTACAACCGCATCAACGTCATCAACCGGCAGCCGGCCGGCGGCTACAAGCCCGGCATGTTCGGCTGAGCCGACCGCTCCGGCCCGGCCGGACGCGCGGGTCCGTCACCCGGCCACCCCGGCCATCGGCCGGGCGACGGACACCGGCCGCCCGGTATCCGCCCGGTGTCCGCTCGCCCCGCTGCACCGACTGCCGCCGTCGCCCGGGTGACTCCCGCCCCGCCGGCCTGTGGTCACCAGCTGACGCCAGGACACAACATGATGCACTCTCCCGCCACGGACGGCGCCGCCCCTGTTCCCGTTCCCTTGCTCCGGATCGCCAGTGCCCGCGGCCGGTGGACCCTGCTGGCCACGGTGCTGGGATCGAGTGTGGTCCTGCTCGGCTCCACCGTCACCAACGTCGCGCTGCCGCGTATCGGCCGGGACTTCGGCGCCGATCTCGCCGTGCTCCAGTGGACGGTGAACGCCTACATGCTGGCCCTGGCGGGCCTGATCCTGCTGGGCGGTTCCCTGGGCGACCGGCTCGGGCGACGACGGGTCTTCGTCGTGGGCGTCGTGTGGTTCGCGGTCGCCTCGCTGCTGTGCGGTCTCGCCCCGAACGCCGGCACGTTGATCGCCGCCCGGGCCCTGCAGGGCGTCGGCGGCGCGCTGCTCACCCCCGGCTCGCTCGCGATCATCGAGGCCTCCTTCCACCCGGACGACCGGCCGCGCGCGATCGGCCTGTGGTCCGGCTTCGGCGGGATCGCGGCGGCCCTCGGACCGTTCCTCGGCGGGTGGCTGGTCGACGGCCCCGGCTGGCGGTGGACGTTTCTGCTGAGCATCGTCCCGGCGCTGCTGTGCGTGCCCGTCGCGCTGAACCACGTCCCGGAATCCGTGGGCAGGCTCCGCGAGGACACGGTGGTGGCCACCGGCGCTGGAGGCCGGGGGCGTTGGGCTTTCGACGTACCCGGCGCCGTCCTGGGCGCCCTGGCGCTCGCCCTGACCACCTACGCGCTGACCGCGGCACGCCACGGTGGTCCGGTGGCCGTCGCCGCGGCAGTCGGCGGCGTCGTCTCCGGCGCCGCGCCCCGGTCGTCAAGGCGGCCGGGGACCTGACGGTCGCCGGGCCCGCGGCGGGCACCTCACTCCCGACGACGTGACGGAAGCGACGTTCACCGTCTCCAACACCGGTTCGCGCGGCGCGCTGTTCGACACCGTCACCGTGCCGCCGAAGGAGGCCGCGATCCTGGGCCTGGGCGCGACGGTCAGGCGGTCGTCCGCGACGGCGACGACGAGGTCATCGGCATCCGGGACCTGGTGCACCTGTCGTTGTCGTACGACCACCGGCTGGTGGACGGGGCGGACGCGGCCCGCTACCTGACCTCGGTCAAGGCGATCCTGTAGGCCGCGGCGTTCGAGGACGACCTGTACGCCGACACCGTGGCGTAGGAGAAGGAGCGCTGGTGCGGCCCTGCCACCGCACCGGCGCAGGCATGTGGTGTCATCCGCCCTTGCCGCCCTGCGGACACCGGCCACAGAACCGTGGCCGGTTCGCCCGCTCCGTGCGGAGGTCGGCGAGGTCCCGGGCCCGCGCCCAGGCGGTGACGGTGTCGCCTTCCTCCGTGCGGTGCACGGGAACGTCCGCGTGGCGCAGGATGGCATCGATCCGTTCGTCCCCTGCCAGGAAGAGACCGTAGAGGGTCTCCCCGCCGCCGCTGAGCGCGTGCCGCGCCAGACGTCGCAGGAGACAGGTTCCGAGTCCGCGGCCCTGCCAGGAGTCCTCGACCAACAGCGCGGCCTCCACGGCCGAGTGGTCCGGCATCAGATGTCCGACGGCGACGAAGCGTCCGGTGACGTCCAGCACGGCCAGGTGGACCGAACCGGGGCGGGTCAGCAGAGTGGGTAGGTAGGTGCGGGGGTCGGGCATCGCCCGGTGGTAGCGGCTCCACAGGGTCTGCGGTGAGCAGCGGCGGTGCAGCGCTACGGTTCGGGCGAGGTCGGCGGGGCCTATCGGTGTGATCCGCGGTTCGCGGCGCATGAGCTTGTCCTTGCACATCCGGGGCCGGTGCGGGAGGTGGCCCGCCGGAGCGTCGGCCGGTTGAGCGGGTCGCGGACACCTGACCGGCCGCACCGGCCGGGTGTGACATCGCGACGAGCCGTGCGGACGGGCTCGCGGCAGCGCGCCCGTCCGCTCAGGACCCGTCTGGCGGTGTCAGCGCACCAAGTGAGCGGCGTCCTCGATGACCTCGGTGACCTTTCCGGGCTTCGAGACGCTCACCGCGTGGGAGGACCGTACCTTCGAGGTGTGGGCGTGGGCCCGCTGGGCCATGAACTCCTGGGCCGCGGGCGGGATGTTGAGGTCCTGTGTGGCGACCAGGACCCATGAGGGGATGGTCTTCCAGGCCGGCTCGGCCGCGCCCTCGGCCAGGGCGGCGTCGGTGACCGGCCGCTGCGTGACGGCCATCAGGTCCGTCTTGTCACGAGGCACGTCCGCCGCGAACTGGTGGCGGAACCTGTCGTTGTGGATGTAGAGGTCGTTGACCTGGGAGCCGTCGGCGTTCGTGGTCGGCACCGGCCGCAGCGCGTCGCCGAGCGTGCTGCCGGGGAACTTTCCCGACAGCTCGACCGCGCTCTCGCCCTTGTCCGGGAGGAAGGCCGCGAGATAGACCAGCGCCTTGACGTTCTCGTTGCCGGTGGCCGCGTTGCTGATCACCGAGCCACCGTAGGAGTGCCCGGCCAGGACGATGGGCCCGTCGATGCCGGCCAGGACATCCTTGAGGTAGGTGGAATCGCCGCTCAGGGAGCGCAGCGGATTGGCGACGGTGACCACCGGGTACCGGTCGTGCCGCAGCTTGCGGATGACGTCGTTCCAACTCGTGGAGTCGGCGAACGCGCCGTGGACCAGGACGACGGTGGGCTTGGGTGCCTCGGTGGCGGCGCCCTTGTCGGCGGCGGCCGGGCCGGTCGTGGTGACGAGCAGCCCGGCGAAGATGCTCGCGGTGGCGAGGGCTGTGAGAGCGGTGTGGGCCCGGCTGGTGCGGGAGGTTCGGTCCATGTCGATTGCCTTTCGGACGGGATCGGTGATCGGTGCCCGCGTCTCCCGGACGGGAAGCGGGTGGTGGTGGAGGCCGACGAGATCTGAGTGGCCGTCTGCCGGGGTGCTGGTGAGGCCGCTTCGGCCACGAGGACGGCGCCGATGCCGCCGCGCGGCTCAGGGCCGATGCCGCCCGGTGAGCTCCTTGTGCTCGGCCGGCGAGGGTTTGGGGATCTGGGTGCCCGGGCCGTAGAAGGCACGGCTGAGCGCGACGCGCAGGCGCCGGGTGCGGGCGGGCGCGGAGCCGTCGGGGTCCCGGTCGGGCCCGCCCTCCAGGGGCCGGTACTGCTCGTGGGCGGTGAGAGTGTGCAACCGCGCCTGGTCGAGGGGCTCGTGGACCTCGACGTACTCGCCGTGCGGCAGTCGTTTGATGACGCCGGTCTCGCGCCCGTGCAGCACCTTGTCGCGGTCGCGGCGCTGCAGGGCCAGTGCGAGACGCTTGGTGATCACGAAGGCCAGGACCGGGACGACGAACAGGCCGACGCGCACGGTCCACGTCACTGAGTTGACGGAGACGTGCAGCCTGGTGGCTATCACGTCGTTGGCGGCGCCGATGAGCGCCACCACGTAGACGCTGAGCCAGGCCACCCCCAGGGCGGTCCGCACGGGGCGGTTGCGGGGGCGGTCCAGCAGATGGTGGTCACGGTCGTCGTCCGTGACCCAGGCTTCCAGGAAGGGGTAGGCGCCCATCGCCAGGAAGAGCAGCATCCCGCCCAGCAGGGGCAGGAGGTTGTCCAGGGCCAGGGTGTGGCCCCACAGGTCGATCTCCCAGCCGGGCATGACGCGCAGCAAGCCGTCCGCGACGCCCATGTACCAGTCCGGCTGGGATCCGGCGGAGACCTGGTCGGGGCGGAAGGGGCCGTAGTCCCACACGGGGTTGATCTGGGCCACGGCGGCCATGAAGAAGATCACGCCGGCTACGAAGCAGAAGTAGCCGGCGGACTTGACGGCATGAACCTTGAACGGAAGGCCGACGACGTTGTTCTCGGTCCGGCCCGGCCCGGCGTACTGGGTGTGCCGGTGGCGTACGGCAAGAGCCACCTGGCCGACCAGCAGGATGATCATCAACCCAGGGATGACCAGCGTGTGCAGGGTGTTGAAACGGGCGATCAGGTCCTCACCGGGGAACTCACCGCCGAAGAGGAAGAACGACAGGTAGGTCCCGACGACCGGGATCGACAGCAGAGTGCCATTGACCACCTGCAGGCCGGTTCCGGACAGCAGGTCGTCGGGCAGGTCATAGCCGGTCAGGCCCGCGAACATGGCCAGGACGAGCAACAGGAACCCCAGTACCCAGTTCAGTTCACGCGGCTTGCGGAACGCGCCGGTGAAGAAGACCCGCAGCAGGTGCACGAACACCGCGGCGACGAAGACCAGTGCCGCCCAGTGATGAGCCTGGCGGACGAGTAGACCGCCGCGGACGTCGAAGGAGATGTGCAGGGTCGAGTCGAAGGCCTGGGACACCAACTGACCCCGCAACGGCGCGTACCGGCCGTCGTAGATCACGAGGTCGGCGGAAGGGTGGAAGTAGAGGCTGAGGTAGACACCCGTGATCAGCAGGATGACGAGACTGTAGAGCGCGATCTCGCCGAGCAGGAACGACCAGTGGTCCGGGAAGACCAGGCGGCGCGCGGAGCGAGTCAGCCCCCGCAGGCCCGTCCGGCTGTCCACCCACGTGGCGAGTCTCTCTCCGCCGCGCCCCCGCTCCGGCTCGGCCGGCCGGCTGTCGTTGCCCATCTCGTCACCATTCGTTTCTGCGTCGCACCCCGGGGCTCGCCGTCTCTGGTCCCGCATCGGGTCAGCGCACAGCGGGCACGACGGATCCGATTCGTCCAGAACTGCACTGCCTGCACTGACCGCACTGTTCAGGTGCATTCATAAACTGCTGTCCCAATCAAGACCGGCGAGACGGCAAAGGTGTGACACCGTCGCGTGGCCCGACGTCAGCATGTGACGACGTTCTCCAGCACCTCACCAGTGCCACCCACCACGTGGCACTGTCCGTCGTCGGTACGGAGCGGCTCCAGGAAAGCGGCTACTTCCGTGCCAAGCAGGCGCAGGAGGAGCTGACCAAGGACTCGGGCATCCCGTACTCCATCGTGCACGCCACGCAGTTCTTCGAGTTCATGAAGGGCATCGCCGAATCCGCGACCGACGGCGACACCGTCCGTCTGGCCCCGGTCAAGATCCGGCCCGTCTACTCCGACGACGTGGCCGCGACCGTGGGCCGCACCGCCGTCGGCACCCCCGTCAACGGGGTGGTGGAGGTCGCCGGTCCCGACGTTTCCGGCTGGACGAGCTGATCGGCAAGGGCCTGGCCGCCCAGAACGACCCGCGCAAGGTCGTGTCCGACGTGCACGCGCCGTACTTCGGTGCGGAACTGCAGGAGACCACGCTGCTCCCCGGCCCGGACGCGCACATCGCGGAGACCCGTTTCGCCGACCGGCTCGCGCAGCAGCAGGGCTGAGTCATCACCGGGCAGCCGGCACTGGGGAGCCTGCTGCCCCGGGCCGGGGCCTGCCGTGCGCACCGCGTCACGGCGGGTCCCTTCCGTTCACCACAGACTTCAGGGTGGTCCCGTTCCCGGGACCACCCTGACATCGTTCGCGCCGCGCTCACGCAGCCGCTTCCCTCGCCGTCGGCCGACGCATCGTCCGCGGTGGCATGGCCCGGCGCTCTCCTTCCGTCGTACCGCCCCAGATGCCCTCGACCGGGCCCACGTCGACGGCCCACGACAAGCACTGCTCCGCCACCGGGCACCGGCGGCAGACGGCCTTCGCCTCGTCGATCTGAAGGGCTGTCTGGCCACTCCTGATGTTGCCTACCGGGAAGAAGAGATCCGGGTCTTCTCGTAGGCACAGGCTCCCGTCGCGCCAATCCATGGAACACCTCCTGAGTGTGGAACGAACACTGTTCGGGGGTGGCTCATCACGTGGGGGGAAGCATGGGGAAAGTGGCCGGCAGCGCGCCGCCAGCTCCCACGCGGGTGGCAGAACGCCACCACCCTTCACTGGGAAGGACCGATGGATCGGCACATGTGTGACATCGGCGCCGGGCCGGCGGCGGATCGTGAAGTTCTGGCACAAAGTGCGTCGCGCACCTGTAACGAAGCGTCCGCGTGCTCGGTCTCTTGGAGCGGAGGTGTCCCGCGGGAACGCGCACCCGGCGCCCGGGCGGTCCCGGCGTGCGCACTGCCTCCGTCAAGAACCGGCAACAGGAAACGGAGAGCGAAGGACATGCATCCAGAGGCGATCCCCGTGGAGGGCGACCTGCATGAGGCCGTGTCCGTCTTCGTGAAGCTCCGACCGCGTCTCTTCGGCATCGCCTATCGCGTGCTGGGCAGTGCGGTGGAGGCCGAGGACGTCGTCCAGGAGGTGTGGCTGCGGTGGCAGCACACCGACAGGGCCGTGGTGGTCAGTCCCGTGGCCTTCCTGTCGAGCGCCACCACACGACTGGCCATCAACGTGGCCCAGTCGGCCCGGGTCCGCCGCGAGACCTACATCGGTCCGTGGCTGCCCGAACCCATCGACACCAGCGACGACCCGCAGGCCGGTGCCGAACGGCCGGAAGCGCTGGAACTCGCCCTGCTCCTGGTGCTGGAGAAGCTCCCCCCGACCGAGCGTGCCGCCTACGTGCTGCGGGAGGCCTTCGACTGCTCCTACCCGGAGATCGCACAGATTCTGGGGCTCAGCCCCGTCAACGTGCGCTAGATCGTGAGCCGGGCCCGCAAGCACCTCACCGAGGACCAGCGGGACAGCGTCGAGCACGGAAGGCTGCTCGATGCGTTCGTCACTGCCGCCCGACAGGGGGATGTCGCCTTGTTGGAAGTGCTGCTCACCTCGGACGCGGTCAGTCTGTCCGACGGGAACGGCATGCGCGGGGCGGCCCGCGTCCCGGTCTTCGGTCGAGCCCGCGTGGCGAACCTGTCGACCGCCTATCCGCGGTTCTGGCCGACGGTCGAGGTCGAGGCGGCCGAGGCCAACGGTCGCGGCGGAGTCGTCCTGTACCGCGACGGCCGGGCCTCCACCTTCATGACCGTCGCGGCCACGCACCGGGCATCCATCACGTGATGTGGGTCTTCAACCCGAGCAAGATCGCCGCTCTCCGCTCCTGCTCGGGCTCGCTCGAGGTGGCCTGCAGCTCTCTCTGACAGGCAGTCAAATGCCTTCAGGGGCAGGACTGTTCCAGGAACGCAGCTTGTCGGGGTTGAGGACTGCCCAGATCTGGGCGACACGGGAGTGGACCAGGTCGAGGGTGATCACGGCGGCGACCCGCTCGTCGTAGCGGGCGACCAGTCCGGTGCGTCCGTTGACCGGCCAGGTGTCCACGGTGGTCCGCGGCCGGGCGGAGAGCAGGGTGAGCAGGCTCCGGGCGACGTGTTCGTCGCCGGTGACGGGCCTGGTGGGCGCGCGGACCTTGCCGCCGCTGTCGAAGTACGCGGTGACCTCGTCGGTCAGCAGTGCTCTGAGACCGTCGTGGTTCCCGTCGGCGCACGCCTGCCGTACGGCGCGCGCGATCTCCTCCTGCCGACGCGGCGATGGCGGTCGGCCGCTTCGGGCGCGCAGACCCTGCCGGGCCGTGACCGCCGGGTCGGCGCCGACCGGCACCGGTCGCACCGCGCCGCCCGGTGCCGTGGACGCGGACGCTCCGGAGACACCGTCGAGCACGAACGCGGATCTCTGCGCCGGTGACAACGTGTCCACCGCCCGCAGCAGCACCTCGCTGACCTCGCCCTCCAGCCCGTCCTCGCGCGGTGCCCGGCGGCGCGCGGAACCACGCGCGTCACCGTCCGGACCGAGCGGGGCCAGCCGTGCCAGCGACAGGCCGCCCACGACGTGGGTCAGCCAGGTCCGCGGCGTCCGTATGCGCGACCGCTCGCCGTCGGAGAGCCCGTACCACTCCCGGTACGCCTCGTCGGCGACGCGCTCGGCCGTGACCCGGCTGCCCAGGATCCAGTGCGCGACCTCCACCAGGTGCCGCCGCTCGTCGAGCAGTTCCGCGAGCGGCATGGCGTCACCGATGTGCTCCATACCGACTCCCCCTTCCGCGCGGCCCTGCCGCCGCCGCGGCCGCGTCGCACGGAACGTTACCCGCTGGGTCCCGCTCCCCCGGTCGGTGAGCCCGCCGCATCGAGAAGTGGGAGAGATGCTGACATCTCTGCAACGAAACACACTGTCACGTCGACCTGCGGCCTTCTGTCCCACTCAGTGGCAATATAGTGTGTCGTGTGTACAGGCTGCCCATGGAGTCTCCTTACTCCGGGCCGCTCCTCACACTCACGTTCCGAAGGGAATCATCATGCGCACTTCAGCACGTGCCACTGTCGTCGGAGCCTCCCTCATAGGGCTCTCGCTCGTTCCGGGAGCCGCCCAGGCCACCCCCGGCGGCCCCGGTGTCAGCGGCAAGGTCCTGGCCCAGCGGACCGTCGGCGACACGGACTACATCCTCCGCGAGATCACCATTCCTCCCGGCCAGGCGACCGGGTGGCACTACCACGACGGCACCCTGTACGCCTACGTCAAGCACGGCACCCTGAGTCACTTCGACGCCTCCTGCACGTCCGACGGCGTGTACAAGAAGGGCAGTTTCCTGAAGGAGCCGTCGGGCGCGGATCACGTGCACATCGGCGAGAACCGGGGGGCGACGGACGTCGTCCTGGAGGTTCTCTACGTCCTGCCGCACGGCGCCCCCTTCTCCCAGGACGCTCCGTCCCCCGGCTGCGAACTGCCCTAACGCGGCAGCTGTACGACGGCTGTCACAGCTCCCGTCACTACCCGGTCAATGCGGTATCGACGGCTCGCGGCGGTCTCTGCCCCGGGCCCCGCGGCGACGAAGGAGCAGCATGGCAGGGACACATACATCAGCCGCCTCCGAGCGGCCGCTGGTCCCGAGAAGCCCATCCACCGGACTTCCGACGCGGGTCGAGGGGGGACGCGCGGATGACTCGAAGCGCTGACCGCCGGACCGATCCCGCCGCCGTCGCCGTCTCGCTGGCCGCGCAGGCCGCCGTCCTCGAGGGACGGCTGGGTGTGCTCCGGGAGGCGATCGACGAGGTGGACGCCCAGATCCACGCGGTGTCCGAGAAGATCAGACGGCTGCCGCGGTCCGTGGCCGGATCCGGCGACACCGAGGCACCGGCGGACGAAGGGAGCGACACGGGGCTCACCCCCTCACCGACGGGCCGTCGCTGACGGCCCGTGCGGGCGGATCGCACCGATCAGTAAGGCCGGCACCCCGCCTCCGCAAGAAACGGTGTGTCCTCCGTGGGCCTGCCCACTCTGTTCTCGTACCGGCGGGGCCGCTGCATATGATGTGCGGCAGCATCCCCCGGTGCCGCGCCGGATGGCGGGCCGTGACATCGAGCGGTCCCGCCAGGACAAAGGGTTGAGGACGAGAGGAACCCATGGTCTCCGTGACCCCGACGGCTCGCACCATCGAGAGCACTGCCGAGAGTCTCCAGGAGGACCTGACCCGGCTGGAGATCCAGAAGCAGGCGCTGGAGAGGGAACTGGCCGCGGTCACCGCCCACCTCGGTTCCGTGCAGCGGGCGCTCGACGCCCTTCAGGCCCTCATGCCCGGCGCCGGCCCGGCCGCCACGCCCCCCGGTCCCGTGGACGCGCCCTCCCCGGCGAAGCCGAAGCCCGCGCGAGCTTCGGCATCCGCCGCTCCGGCCGACGAGCCCCCGGCCAGGGCCGGCGGGAGCGACGACGCCGGTAAGACGTACGGCAAGCTCACGGAACAGATCCTGGCCTACTTCGCGAAAGCCGGAGACGCCGAAATCCGCGCCCGCGACGTCGCGTCCGCTCTGGGACGCGACACCGACAGCGGCAACATCAACGCCGTCCGCAGCACACTCGACCGTCTGGTCGGCGCCTCGCGCGTCCAGCGGGTCGGCCGCGGGCTCTACCGCGCCGTCAAACCCTGATCCGGCCTCCGGGCTCCGAGGGCTCCTCGCTCCGGCGTGGTTCGCCGTAGGACATCGGCTGCTGAAGTACGGGGCGGGGCTCTCCACGTAGGTCCAGGCGGATGTCACATGATCCCCGTCTGGCCGGTCTGCTCTGCAAAGAACGCTGCGGCCACGCGGTGGTGGGGCGTGGCAGGGTGCAGGAGGAAAGGACGCCTCATGGGGCACACCGGTGACACGGTGCCGATCGCTGATCTGCTCGACGAACGGCGGCACCTGCTCGACGTCGCCTCCTGGATGCTGGGCACCGGTCCCGAGGCCGAGGACGCCGTCACCCATGCCTACCAGCGGTGGTACGGCCTGACCGACGCCCAGCGGACGAACATCGCCGAACCGCGCACCTGGCTGACCAGAACCACGGGCGCCATCTGCCTGGCCCGACTGCCCCTGCAGAGAGGCTCGTCCGCGGTCGCGGGTGAAGCCGCCACCGAGATCGACCGGGCGCTGACGCAAGAGATCAGCGACGTCCTGCTCGACGCGCTCAACACGCTGTCGCCGGCCGAACGGGCCGTGTTCGTCCTCGACGACGTCTTCGCCGTGCCGCCGCAAACGGTCACGGTCGTGGGACAGCCAGCCGACGCAAGCGCCGAACTCGCCGATTACGCCCGCCACAGCCTGCGCGGGCCCCGGGTACATGCCACGACGCCCCCACAGCACGACCGGATCGTCCACGCCGTCCGGGGGGCCTGCGCCACTCTCGACGCCGCGCGTCTGGACTCCCTGCTCGCCCCCGACATCAGCGCGTTCTTCGACGGTGGCGGCAAGGTCCGCGCCCTCCCCCGACCAGTGCACGGCAGCCGGCACGTGGGCCGCGCCCTGCTGACCCTCCTCACCCCGCGCCCTCACATCACCCTGCACGTGCGTCCGGCCAACGGCCGCACCGCGATCGTCGTACGCCACCGCGACCAGGTCGCCGCCGTCATCAGCTTCGGCATCGCCCGACATCTGGTCACCCACGTGTGGGCCGTTCTCAACCCGGACAAGCTGCGTTCCTGGAACCGCGGCCTCGCTGCGGCCGTCGAACGCGGCGCACAAGACGGTTGACCCGCCGATGACGCACGCACCCGTTGCGCTTTGCCATGACAGTGGCAACAATCGGTGCACAAGTCCTTCACCATCCATTGCTGCATCTTCATCACAGTGCCGGCTGAGATCCGAACGCATCGTTCCGGCGCATCGCAGCTGGACGGGGGCGCGGCACCTGAGTTGAGGATGAGAGGGAGACATGGTTTCGGCATCGCGCACGGCACGCACCATCGAGAGCACCGCTGAAAGCCTCCAAGGGGATCTTGACCGCCTGGACTTGCAGAAACGGTCGCTGGAGAGAGAACTTGCCGCCGTCGCCGACCATCTCGAAACCGTGCGCCGAGCCGTGCACGCCCTGGAAAGCGTGATGACAGGCCCGGCGGACACGGCGCCCGCAGCGGAAACCGTCGACCCGAACCGGCGCTCTGCGGCACCGTCGACACGGACAAAGGCGGGCTCGGGCACGGGCCGTGCGGCTCCTGTCGGTTCCTCTGCCGACGCCCGGGCGGCCTCGCGGCCGCCCGGGCGCGACGAGATGGCCGGGAAGCGGGCTTCCCGTTCGAAGAACACCTCCCGCTCGAAGAACGACGCGGATCGCACGTACGGCAAGCTGACCGAACAGACCCTCAACTACCTTTCACAGGTCGGTGACACCGATGTGCGCGCCCGCGACGTGGCAACAGCGCTGGGCCGCGCCACCGACAGCGGGAGCATCAACGCCATCCGCAGCACGCTCGACCGTCTCGTCGGCACGTCCCGGGTCCAGCGCACTGGCCGGGGCCTCTACCGTGCCCAGCAGCCCTGAGCGACAGACCGAAAGGCCAGGCCATAGCCCCGGACGCCGTTTCGCGGGGGATCGAGGGCGTCCGGGGCTATGGCACCCGCCCGGTTCTGTGCAGCGGGTGCGACAGCGTTCCCGACGCCTTCGTGGAGTGCGCCTCGACATCGGAAACACTGTATTCACCCTACCGCCCTTTGACACACCCAATGACACTGTTGGTTCCCGGGAAGTGATGCGATCCATAACAATGTCATCAACAGTGACGAATTCTCTTGGAGTCCAGCCACCGCGCACGGATCATCGGACGACGTGAAGCACTCGTATCAGTCCTCGCCGCTTTCTCCCGGCACTCATGCGCTCACCGTCCCCCACGGTCTCGCCCACATCGAACAGCGGTACCACGTCACCGGTTCGGGCCCCGTGTGCGTCGCTCATTCAGGCGGGCCGGGCATCGGCTGGGAGTACCTCCGGATGCCTGAGCTGGAAGAGCGTCTGACCATGGTCTACGTCGAGCCGGTCGGAACGGGGCGCTCCGGACATCTGCCGGACGCCCGTGACTACACCGTGGCCACGTACGCGAACCTCCTGCACCATGTCGTCGAACACCTCGGGCAGCCGCGGATCCAGTTGCTCGGGCACTCCCACGGTGGTTTCGTCGCCCAGCAGTACGCACTTGACCACCCGGACCGCCTTGCCTCTCTCGTCCTGTACGACACCTCTCCTGTGGCGGACGACGCGTTCTGGTCGACGGCGGTCGCCGCCATGGAACGGTTCGTGGAACGGAACGTCGACGCCCATCCTGAGGTGGCCGGTTACACCGCCGCCCTCACCACCCCTCTCGGCCTCTTGAACGACGACAGTGCCACCGCTGTCCTGCGGCAGATCATGCCGGCCTATGTCTTCGACTACTGGGGCCGAGAAGGGGAGTTCGGGCCTGCCCGTCGGTTGCTGCGGATGTACGCGGCCCCCAACCGCGGGGAGGGCGCTCCGTTCGACGTGCGGCCAGAGCTGTCCCGTATCACCACTCCGGCCCTGGTCCTGGCCGGGAAGGACGATTTCATCTGCGGACCTCACTGGGCCCGTCTCCTTCTCGAGTCGATGCCCGCCGCCGAGTTGTCGGTCCTGAAGGACACCGGACACCTCGGGCACGTCGAACGGCCCTCTCAGTTCAGCGCCGCGGTGCTGGGGTTCCTCCGGGCGCACGGCGTTCTCTCCTCGTAGCCCGTCACACGGTGCGCCGTAGCTGTCACAAGGTGAGCCACTGTCCGGTCAAATCATTCGAACACGGATGAGGCACCGGCGGTGACTCACACCGGAGAACAGGCATCTCATTCACCAGTTCGGAGTCGGCATGCTGTCCGAACGATCCGCACAGATCGTCCGCACCACTCCCCCCGCCGTGGGCGCCTCCCTCGGCGCCATCACCGAGCCGTTCCACCTCTGTATGTTCGAGGAACGGCCCGAGCTGCTCCGCGACTTGTGCGACTTGTTCAACCGGGCGAACCAGGCCAGTGGCGCGCAGAGAGAGGCTCTCGCCGGTGCCGTCGCCGCCTTCGCGACCGCGCTCGTGGAACACCCCGACGAGCGCCCCGAGGCGGTGCTGGGCCGCAACGCGAACAAGCACGCCGCGCTCGGCATCACCTCCGACCAGTACACGCTGGTCGCCCGGCACCTCCTCGGAGCCGTCGCCGAGGTCCTCGGTGACGCCGTGACTCCGGGGTTGCATCCGCATGGGACGAGGTCTACTGGCTGATGGCCAACGCTCTCATCGCCATGGAAGCGCGCCCGTACGCGCAGGCACAGGTCGAGGACGGTGCCGTCTGGCAGACCATGGAGATCACGGAACGCCATGAGGAGACCCCCGACGCGGTGTCCCTCGTCCTGCGACGCGCCGACGGGTCACCGACCGGACCGTACATCCCAGGCCAGTACGTCAGCGTGCGGGTCGAACTGCCCGACGAAGCACACCAGATACGGCAGTACAGACTCTCCTCGGCCCCCGGCCTCAAGACCTGGCGCATCACCGTCAAGCGGGAGTACTCCGCCGACGGTCAAGTGCCCGAGGGCGAGGTCTCCTCCTGGCTGCACGCCCACGCCAATCCCGGCGACACCCTCCAGATCTCCCTCCCCTTCGGCGACCTCCTGCTCCCTGAGGGCGACGGCCCGCTGCTCGCCTCGGCAGGCATCGGCGTCACCCCCATGCTGGAACACCTGGCCACCACCTCGCCCCACCGGCCCGTGACCGTCGTCCACGCGGACCGCTCTCCCTCCAATCACGCCCACCGGCTCGAACTCGTCGAACTGGTCGGCCGACTCCCCCATGCCTCGCTGCACGTGTGGTTGAGGACACCGACCACCCGGACGCCGCCGCGGACCATGTCAACGAGGGCTGGGCCGACATCGCCCGCCTCTCCCCCGCCCCTGACGCCACGGCATTCCTGTGCGGTCCCCTGGCCTTCATAAAGGCCGTCCGCACCGACCTGCTCGCCCACGGGCTGAGTCCCCGATCCATCCACTACGAAGTGTTCGGCCCGGACCTCAGGCTCAGCAAGTAGAACACCCGCCGCGTGACAGCCACCCAAAGGACCTCAACCAGTGAGCGAAAAGGTGTGCTCGCAGCTACAGACAGACGCCGCGCACAGAACGCCAAGAACACCACGACCACGGCACCGGTCAGAAGCAACCGCACCGGAGCGGAACCCCACGGAGGCACTGCGCGTCGACGCCGAGCGCAACCGCGAGCGCATCCTGGCGGCAGCCCGCCGTCTCATCTCCCGCGAAGGACTCGGTGTCCCCATGACCGCCGTCGCACGCGAGGCCGGCGTCGGCAACGCCACCCTGTTCCGCCGATTCGGCACCAGGGAGCGCCTCATCGACGCTGTCTACACGGATCGTGTGGAGGCCCACCACAGCCTTGTGACGGCCTGCTCGAACGACCCGGACCCCTGGCAGGGTTTCGCCGACTACGTCCAGTGCGTCTGCGCCCGGCAGATCGCGGACCCGACCTTCGTCGAGGTCTTGACCATGACCTTCCCCGCCGGCGCCGTGGAGACCCGCCGCGCCGAGGCATCCCGCGGTGCGCTCGGGCTCATCTCCCGGGCCAAGAAGGCCGGTTACCTGCGCGAGGACTTCAGCGACCGTGACCTCACCATTCTGCTGTTGGCCAACTCCGGCGTCGTCCAAGCAGGCGGCAACACCGCCTCGAACGCCTCGCGCCGCCTCGTGGCCCAGACACTGCGCGCCTATGCCACGCCGGACGCGCCCCTCACACCGGTGCCGGACGCTCCGCCTGCCACGGAGCTCTATCACGCCATGATCAGCCTCGTCCGATCGCGTCCCGCATGAGTCGGGCGAGCCAGTCGGTGCGGGTTCGGCGGGCCATGGTCGAGATCCGTGCCTGCGGGCACAGGGCGTCGAAGCCGTGGAAGCCGCCGGCCCAGACGTGGAGTTCGGCCTGGCCGCCCGACGCCCAGATGCGGGTGGCGTAGTCGGTGTCCTCGTCACGGAAGACCTCTGCGGAGCCGGTGTCGATGGAGGTCATCGGCAGACCCAAGGGGTCCTCGGCCAACCCCTGCGACATGTACGCGGACACCTCGGCGTCGGTGAGGTCTGAGACTCGGCAGGTCATCTCGACACCGGGTGGAATGTGGGTCTCAGGTCTGTGGTGGGCTTGCCGGAACCGTTCGGGCCGAGGAATCCCGTCACGCTTCCGGAACGCACCCCGAAGCTCAGGTCCTCGACGGCGACCGTCCCGCCGTACCGTTTGGTGAGACACCTGGCCTCGATCATCACGACTACCTGTTTCTGTTCGTGCGCCGGAAATTCCACGCGTCGGATGGACGTGTTCCATGCTCGGAACGGGAGACGGACGCCGGAAGGAGGCTGTCCTCCGAGACCTCTGGGGGAAATCCCCCAGGCCACGGGCGCGCGGAGCGTCGCTGACCGGCGTGAGGCTCAGCCTGCACCCCGCCAGACCCACCCCGCGCGCCACGGGAGCCGGTCGGCCACGGACCGCAGTTCCCTGGCCGCCAGAGCGTCCGGATCCGGCGACACCTGGCCGAGCGGGGGCCCAGGGCGTGCCCACGACCCGGGTGAGCGCATCGGCAGCCCGCCGCCCGCGCCCGACACCTCGAACCTTTTCGCCGCAGTGCGAGCACACCAGCCACGCCATGTTCTCGATCACGCCCGTGATCCGCTGGCGGGTCTGCACGGCGATCGCACCGGCCCGCTTGGCCACCTCCGCCGCAGCCCGCTGCGGAGTCGTCACCACCAAGAGCTCTGCCGACGGCACCAACTGGCCTACGGACAAGGCGATGTCACCCGTGCCCGGCGGTTAGCGGCACGGTCTCCGCTGCATGAGCCGGCGGGGCAGTGGCGAGCGGCAGCACGACCAGAGCGGCGGCCGCGAGGCCCCGAGAACAGACTTGATCATCTGCTGTTGACAGCGGCTGACGAACCACGCCATGGGGCGACTGCCCAGCAGGTCACCCGTGTGAGCGGAAACAGTCGTACCGGAGAAACGAACCTGCTCGGGGCGCACCGCCACGCGGCGATGGGTCAACTGCTGCGGACCTCCGAAACGTTCGCCCGCTGCTCCGACGCCCCAGCGACCCATCGGCGCGAGCCGGGCCCGTCACCATGGGGGAAGATTTTCTGATCACGGCCAAGCCACCTGCAGCGTCGACCTCATCGACCCCGCCACCGGGGCCTCGATCGGGGCGGGCTGGTCGTCCGAGGATTCCCCCAGCTCGGGAAATGCATGCGGGGGAATGTGGTTCAGGGGCGGGCAGTTGGCCGAATCGCGAGCCGACTCAGGCTGGCCGACGTTGCTTACGCTCTTCCCCATCGCTTACACAGAGCTCTACGCTCATCGGGTGTCCGAAAGCTCGCAGCCAGCCGTCAGCGCCGTCACCCTGGGGAGACCGTGGACGTCGGGACGTTGATCCTGTTGGGGACGGCAGGGGGGCTGCTGCGTGGGGCGCTGGATCTGTACGCCCGGTTCGTGTCCTGGCAAGGCGATCGCCGCGCCCATCGGCAGTGGACCGTGGCAGGCACGGCGCAGGGGGAAGCCCCGCGGTTCCAGGCGTACTTCGACCCCGCCGTCGATATCGCGGCGGCCGTTGTGCACAGCGTGATGGGCGCCGGGGCCGCAGTGCTCTTCGGCACCACGGGACAGATCAGCGGGGCATACGCCGCCCTTGTCGTCGGATTGTCGGCGCCGATGCTGCTCACCCAACTCAGCCGCATCCAGACGGTGAACGAAGCGGTAATGGGCGACCGGCAATCTGCTGGCGCGGCCATGGAGGCCGGTGCACCTTCGTCTTCATCTGACGTGGGCGGTGCGGACGGCCATGGCACCGTAGAAGCCCCCGCAGCCGCCGTCGCGCCGTCCGCTCCTTCGCCCCGAACGGAGTCCCCTGCCTCCGCGGGACCCATCCAGCCCCCCGCCCTTGCAGAAAACCCGCCGCTGCCCGTGCGACCGGTGCCTTTGAACAGGTCTTCTGCCGCAGTCGCGGATACTCGCCCGCCAGATCCTGCACCCGGCGAGATTGACGCAAACCGATCACGGCTCCTGGATCCCACGCGCCCCGGGGACGTTTCCTTCCCTGCGAGGGCGGCCGACGGAACGGGATCTGGCTTCGATGGCCAAGGCGCGCCACGATGGCGACAGCGGCCGGCGATCGGGGAGGACGGGCTGTGAACAGCGTTCCGCGACACCTGCTGGTTGAAGACCGTCAGGACTTCGAGCGGATCCTCGACGAGGTGCTGCGTGCCGGCCCTCACAGCCCTCACGCCCCGGAACTGACCGCCATGGGTCAACAGCTCAGCCGTGAGCAACTGCGCACCATGGTGCTGAACGCCACCACCCTCATCACGGCTGCCGCGGCGACCGAGTACCGGCACTACGTACGGCTTCGCGAAGAGCTCCGCGGGCAGGCGTCCTCATACGAGTCCTCAGGCACCAACTTCTCGTCCTCGGCGGACGCTCTCTCCTCCTGTGCCGTGCCCCGCTCCGGCACCAGCCCGGCGGCCACCGGCCACCACGCCCTGGCAAACCTGGGCCGTCGCTTCGCTGTGGTCGTCCTGGGTGCCGGACCACCGGGCGGCGGCAGGATCAGTAACGGAGTCGCTCCGCAGCGCTGGGCCGGGATGTCCTACGGCCGCCGCCTGCTGGCAGCACTGATCGGTCTGCGCGTACGCCCAGTGTCCGTGACGACGACCAGAGCGCGGACGCTGCGTGCGTCCGAGCAGCAGGCCAACCACAAGACACCCGCCCCGGAAACGACCGAGAGCCAGGAATTGGCCCGGGCCAGAGAAGCCTGGCAACAAGCCGTGCTGGAACGCGGCATCATGCCCTTTCTGCGGGAGGCCCTCGCCGACTCCGCCACGGTATCCCCGCGCTCGAACACCCCCGAGCCCATCAGCCTCCTACCGCGCCGCGACTACGACCGCTCTGGCGGCCTCGGCGCCCGTCCCAGCCCCACTCCGGCACGGCGCCTGCACTTGACCACCCCGGACTTCGCAGGCCCGGAAACGGAAACCGTCACCATGCAGGCGCAGACGGACACTGTCAGCACGGAGACGCCCGCGCCCAGGGCCGTGCGCTCCTACTCGGTCGCGCCGGGCAGCCGCCTCAACGTCCGCAGCGGTCCGGGCACGACGTACAGCATCGTGCGTGTCCTGCCTGAGGGCGTTCGGGTCCCGATCAACTGCCAGTGCCCCGGCGAGACGATCAGAGGTCCGTACGGCACGACGAACCTCTGGGACAACATCGCCGACGGTGAATACGTCTCGGACGTGTACGTAAACACGGGCAGTGACGGATACATCGCACCACGCTGCTCCTGACCCGACGACGTGGTCGCGCTGGAGGCCCGCAAGGCCGCGCAGGCAGCCGGCCGGGCCCCCACCCACCGTCAGCGCACGCCGTCACCGCCGGACCCATTCGAGCCGCCCCGTCCGCAGGTCAGCCACCTCACCGCACGCCGCCTGGCCGGCTCCCTGCCCGAAGACGCCCGCCCGCTGCCCCGCCTGGAGCAGTGGGACTAACTACTCCACCTGCGCCGGAAGGACTCGTCACGACTGCCGCCCATCACACGCTCACCGCACAGGCGTCCGACGCCGCGATCGACACCGCCTGCCGCATGCTCCGGCTGCCCACCATGCGCGCCCAGGCCACCGACACCATCGCCCGCGCCGAACGCGAGGCGCTCTGCTACGCGGGCTCCTCGCCGAGTTCCTGATGGCCGAGTGCGAGGACCGCGACCGACGCCGAGCTGAACGACGCATCCGCGCCGCCCGCTTCCCTCGCGAGAAGTCCCTGCGCGACTTCGACTACAACGCCAACCCCAACGTCGACCCGGCCGTTATCCACAGCCTCGCCACCTGCGACTGGATCACCAAGGGCTACCCCCTGTGTCTGATGGGAGATTCCGGCACCGGTAAGTCCAACCTGCTGATCGCGCTGGGCACCGCTGCCATCGTGACCGGCTACCGCGTCCGCTGCACCACCGCCGCCAGCCTGGTCAACGAGCCGGGCCAGATCCAATTCCGAGATCTCCTGCGAAGCGCTGTCCCGCAGCCCGTCCCTCAACCCAGGACACGACCATCACGGATGCCGCGAGGCAAGCCGCACGAAACGGACTAAAGTCACCCCAGAGGGTGACCCTGCCCTCGACTACAGCCATCGGACGAGAGATCAAAGGCCATCGATCCGGTAACTTGGGCCGTTCCGTGTGATGGCTCATGTGCGGAAATCCCTTTCGGCTTCGGCGTGGTCGCCGGGCGGGGGTCAGACGGTGACGGTGTAGGAGGATCCGGGGAATTCCCAGCCGTCGGTCCCCTCACCGATGTCCTCGATGATCACGTACTCGACGAAGTCGTCCTCGAACGCGTCGTCGCTGAGTTCGCCCTCGGCCCACTTCCGCTCGATCTCAGCCCAGTTGCCGCTGCGGCCGTCGATCCGCAGCGGCGCCGGGATGCGGCCGTGTTCGTTGAGTTCACCGCGGATGCGGTCGTCGTCGCCGGTCCTGACGCGGCCTCGGATCTCGAACTGGCCGTTTTTGAAGGGCTGCGGAATGGGGTCGGCCGGTACGATCGCGATGTTCTCGTAGGCGGCGTGGATGATCCCTTGGTAGCTGCGGCGGACGTTGTACTCCGGATCCGACAGCCACTTGACCAGGGTCTCGGGCCGGACGGTCAGCCCTGCCCGTTCGAGGGCCTCCCAGCCTCGCTGCGTGTGGGTGAGCTGGGAGAGCTGGGCGTGCCAGTGCTTGGCGTGGTAGCTGGACAGGCGTCGCAGGGGCTGGACGCCGTGGTCGCGGAGCAGCGCGTTGAGGGCGGCGCCGAGGGAGCCGCCCGTGCCCGTGGCCATCAGGCCTCACGTCCCGCCGGGGCGGTCTTGACCTTGACCTCGCCGAATCCGGTGCCGACTTTGTAGGTGTCGGGGGCCTGGCCGTCGGGGGTGAGGAAGACGGCCTCGTCGACGTTGCGCAGGGCGATGAGGGTGTGCCCGGCCTGGACGGCGCGCCAGGCGACGCTCCAGTGTCGTACGGAGGCCTCGGCGACCAGGGCCATGCGCCAGTCCGGGCGCCAGAACGGCGAGTTGACTTTCTCACCCTTGGGCCACAGCAGACGCAACGCGATGGACAGCCGGCGCTTGTACTCCACGTACGGCTCGCCGCCGGCCTGGACGAGCTCGGCGCGCGCTTCCCGGGCCACCTTGTAGAAGTGCTTGAACAGCGACTCGTTGGCCTTGCCGGTCCAGGAGTCGTGAACGACGAGCGGCTCGGCGATGTGCCCCTCCCTGGTGAGCTTCTGGAGCTGGCGCAGGTGGGGGGTGGTCACCCAGACGCGGCCCTGGTCATCAGCCCGCTCGGCGAGACGGCCCAGCGGGTGCGGCATGTTCCGGTGGTTCCAGGCGGGGACGGTGATCAGGAACGCCCCGGCGCGGTCCTTGCCGACCTCCTCCAGCGGGCCGGTGTGAAACAGCTTGTTCGGCGCGAGCGGCACTCCGGAGCAGGCCGACGGGTAGGAGCCGTTGCGGTCGATGGTGCACAGGCTGCCGGCACCGAACTGCTCGGGCACGAGGAGCCGGTCGCGTTTGCCCGCCTTCGTCTTCTCGGTCGTGATGTCGGGGTGGACCCAGCGGGGCTCGCCGTCCATGGCCTCACTGAAGATCGTCCACGGCTCGCCGGCCCGGTCTGTCTTCCGGATTACCAGGATGGGGTTGTACGTCGACCGACCCACGGCGTCCTTGAGGATCTTCAGCCCTCGGAAGACGGCGCCTTCCGGCTCCTCCTCGTCTTCGCCCGGCTGTACCCAGGCGTCGTCCTCGGCCTCGTCGTCCGAGGCTGGCTGGGCATCCGCGGCGGGCCGGACAACGGCCGGGTTTTCGGCAGGTGCCTGCTGCTGGGTGGTGCCGGTCGCGGCCCCGGGGCCGGCGTGGGTGCGCAGGGCCGGGCAGGAGGCGCGCAGCGCGGGGTGGTAGTCACGCAGGGCGTTGGCCAGTCGACGGCCTTGGGCGTCGTCTGGCAGGTGGGCCACCGACTTGAAGGCGGAGACCAGTTCGACGCCGAGACTCTCCACGGCTGCGTCGTCGCCGTCACTCACCGCGGTGCGCAGGGCGGCCAGGACCCGCGTGGCCTCGGCAGGCAGTCCCCGCTGGGCGCCGGACGTGTAGGGCAGCGCCGCTTCCGCCAGTTCCACCGCAGGGCTCTGGGGAGCGTCGGTGAACCGGGCGTGGAGCAGGTCGGGCTGCAGGTACGCCGAGCCGATCGTGCCGAAGTCGCGTTCCGTGACCGTCACTTGGACCTTGGAGGGGTCGGTGGTGGCCGTGAGCGTCATCAGGACGTCGGCGTCCATCAGGCCCAGGAGCGTGGGGTCGTCGCTGTCCACGACGGCCAGTACCGGTACGTGCAGGGTGCGCGCGAGGCCGGCCAGGACCTGGGAGGCGTCCGGGAGGCGGTCCCCGGACAGCGGCAGGCGGGCGCTGTGGGCGGCCTGGAGCCGGTCCACCACTACGAGGGCCAGGCGCTCCATGTGCGGGGCGGTGTCCGCGATGTCCTCGGCGGTCAGGTCGCTGCCGTCATCGATGAGCAGCAGGTCGCCCACACCCGCCTGGACCAGCTGGTGGGCGACCTGCTGCTCGTGCTCGGTGAGGCGGCCCTGCTTCAGGCGCGGGTAGTCGCCCCCGGTCTCCGCGGAGAGGATCCGGCGGAAGATGTCGTCCCGGTTCGGTCCCGACGCCGCGTACAGGACCGTGCGGTGGTCGACGAGCGCCGTCTGCCGTGCGGCCGCCAGCCCCAGCAGGCTTCCGCCGACATTCGGTGCGGCCGCCACGAGCGTCAGCCGGCCCGGCTGCAGACCGCCCGTTGCGGCGTCCAGGCCGGGCAGCCCGAACGTGGGACCACCGGCGGGGCCGGGCGTGAGCACAGAACCGATGGCGTCGCCCAGCGTGGCGAGCCTGCGCGGCGCGCTGCCGCGGTCTTGAGTGCCCGGGCTGTTCACCGCGTCTCCTGCGAGCACCGCGCCGGTGTGCGCGGTGATGTCGGACGAGAGAGCACCTGAGGATGAGTCGGCCGGGAGCAACACCGCGACCGGTGTCGTGTTCCGTCGGAGCACCTGCGGCTGGCCCTGAGCCGCCCTCGTGATGAGGTCACCGAAGTCCTTCTGCGCCGCACTCAGTACGTGGGACGGGAACGCATCGGTCTTCCGGGCCGCCGGGAACCGGTCCAACGGCGCCAGCAGTGCGCGATCCTCCCGCTTGTGGATCAGCGTCGTCACCCCGTCGTCCTCGGCGCGCTTGACCAGGGCATAGAGATCCTTACGGGCTTCGGTCGCGTTCATCGCGGGCTCCGCCTGTGGTGACTGACTCACTCGCCCTCCTAGAACTCTCAACTCCCTACCACGATACAGATATTCACTCACTTCATTAACTGAAGGCATAATATTTTTCGAGATTCTCACTCATTTGTGAGGCTCTTCGGTGTGAATTGACGGCTTGAAGCACTCGCTGTCCTTGAAGCACTCACTGCCGGTGCCGACGGACGGCCGCACGACACCACGAGGCCCGGGCCCAGAGGGGCGGGTAGCGCGTCCACTGCCGACATCTCTGCCGCGTACGCGATCAGGTCGGCGACGTGACCAGGGCCAACGTCAGGGCGGCACGCCGCAGCGACGGCCAGTCGCCGGGGGCATCCAGCAGCAACGTCCACGGCGTCGCCGATCCGGTCCTCGTTCAGCTGGTTCTCAACCTCGAATTCCGCCATCGACTGTGCCCGGTCCTCACGACTCCCGTCCGCCGCCTCCTCCACGAGTTCCAGTGCCAGGGCGACCATGTCGTCGCTCACCGACAGCGCGATCCCCAACTCCCGCAGTTGCTCCGGCGCCAATTGCTCCAACAGCTTCTGCAGGTGACCTGCAACCGCTGCGTTCGCCTTGCTCAGCGAGGGCAACTCGACATTGGGAACCGGCGGGTGGCCAACTCGCGGACGTCGTCTACGCCTTCTAGCCGCTCGGCGAAGTCCAGGGCCGCGTCGACCGCCGCGAGGGTGGCCGTGCTCTGCGGCGCCGGGGCAACCGGCGACCCGGCACAGCGCCGCCGACCGGCCCCAGCACCAGACTGGCACTCTCGAACCTCTGCGCCATCGCGCCTCCCCCGGTCCTGGTCACAGCCGGTCGGTGAACTCGCAGCGCGCGTGCACGGCAAGCAGGCGGGAAGGATCCCGGAGCGTTGCGGGGTCAGGTCAAGCGGCCCGTACAGCAGAGCCGATCCCCTCAGGCGGGCGGCCTCCACCCATGCGGCGGACACCGGCTTCAGCTCCGGGGCGGTCCACCGTTGTCCGGATTGCTCGCCCGTCACCTAGCGCGATGCCGAAACGAAGATGACCTTCCGTCCGTGATCACGGGAGTTCCACGCTTCCAGACCACGCGGAACGGCTGCACTGGAAGGTGGTGCTGGGTCTACCCCTGTGGTGGTGCTGGACCGCTGGTGGGCCAAGCGGGTCGTTCATAGCGTCGTACTCATGATGGATGACACGAACGAAGGACGAACGGGTGCCACCAGGCGGACGGCATTGCGTGGGCTGGGACTCGCGGTGGGGGGCATGGCCCTGGCCACCGGGCTCGGAACCTCGCCGGCCGCAGCGGACCCGCGTCGCGGTCTCACCACCTACGTGCTGGTGCACGGTACCCACAGCGCCGGCGCGTTCTGGATGCCGATCGCGCGGGAGCTGACGCTGCGCGGTCACCGCGTCGTCATGGTGGACCAGCCGCGGCATGGCGCGGAGGCTTTCGTGCCGGAGTCGTACCAGCGGCAGGACCTCAAAGCGATGACGGCCGAGCGTTCCCCGCTGAAGGGCCTCGGGCTGGAGGATTACGAGGCGCGCGTCACGGGCATCGTGCGGCGGGCGGCACGGAACGGCCCGGTGGTGCTGGTCGGGCACAGCCTGGGTGGCGTATCGGTCAGCCGTGTCGGCGATGCCGTCCCGCATCTGCTGCACCACATCTGCTACATGGCGGCCTTCTGTCCCAGCCGCGTCCTGCCCACAGCGGACGCCTGCACGGCGGCACCCGAGAACGCGAACGCCGTCAGCCCGGTCGAGCTGACGGTGGGTGACCCGGACGGGCTCGGTGTCCTACGACTGAACTTCCGGACAGGTGACAGCCGTCAGCTGGCCCTCCTGAAGGAGATGATCTGCGCGGACTACCCCGACGCCGAATTCCGCCGGATACTGGCCGGCATGCAGACCGACGAGCCCGTCGCCGCTTATGCGGGCCGAGCGGTCGGCCGGGCTGGTAGCTGGGGACGCATTCCCCGCACCTACCTGCGTTTCGGCAGGGACCGGACGATCGCCACCGCACTCCAGGACCGAATGATCGCGGAAGCCGACGCGTTCACGCCCGGCAACAGCTTCCGCGTGCACGATTTTTCCCGGGCGTCACACGCCGGCCCTCTGGATCCCATCCCGGTCGCAGAAATCCTGGACACGCTCGCAGGGCAGGAGGGCTAGGCCGTTTCTGATGGCTCTTGGTGGGCTGGGTGGATCTCGTGGTTGGCCGACCAAGACGCTCGTATGGTGCGGCGAGCCCCCGCGTCGAGCGCGGCGACCTTCTCGTCGGAGGCCCGGCGGGCGGACAGCACCAGGATCGGGATCTTGGTCCAGCCGCGCAGGGCCTTGATGACGTCCGTGCCGTCCATGTCCGGCAGCCCCAGATCGAGGAGGACCACATCGGGCTGGCGGGCGGCGGCGAGCCGCAGCGCGGTGGCGCCGTCGGGGGCCGCGTCGACGCCGTACTGCCGTGCCTGCATGTTGATCACGAGGGCCCGTACGAGCTGGGGGTCGTCCTCTACGACCAGTACCCGGGTCATCGGTGTGCGCCTTTCCTGTTGCACGGAGAGCCAGAGGATGCGGAACCCATGTCAGGGCCGCGGGAGTTGACGGATCGGAAATGCCTCCAGTCCCGCCAACTCCCGCGGGGTGCGCGTAAGGCCATCAGCTCTTCGCCACGAGTTCCTTGAGCGCGATGTTGAGTTCGAGGACGTTGACCGTGGGCTCGCCCATGAAGCCGAGGACGCGGCCGTCGGTGTGCTCGTCCACGAGCTTCTGGACCTGGGCGGCGGGCAGGCCGTTCTTCTCGGCGATCCGGTGGACCTGGATGTCGGCGTAGGCCGGGGGGATGTCCGGGTCCAGGCCTGAGGCCGAGGAGGTGACCGCGTCGGCGGGTACGTCGGACGCCTTGACCTTGTAGTCCGCGGTCGAGTTGTCCTTGATGACCGCCGCCTTGGCGTCCTTGACCCACGTGATCAGGTCGGCGTTGTCACCGGAACGGTTCGTGGCGCCGGACAGGATCAGCTTGTACTGGGTGTTGACGCTGTTGGCGCCCAGACCGTTCTGCGGGCGCCCCTGGAACCACTTCAGGTCGGGCTCCGGGGTCTCCTGGCCCTTCTTCAGCGGCAGGTTGTACGCCTGGCCGATGAGCGAGGAGCCGACGACCTTGCCGTCCGCTTTGATCTCGGAGCCGTTCGCCTTGCCGGGGAAGATTCCCTGGGCGACGCCGGTGATGGCCAGCGGGTAGAGGATGCCCGTCACCACGGTGAGCACCAGGAGGGCGCGCAGGCCGGCCCAGAGCAACCGGGCAGTGTTCGTAACCGAGTTGTTCATGGCGGTCAGCCGATCCCGGGGATGAGGGAGATGAGCAGGTCGATGATCTTGATGCCGAGGAAGGGGGCGATCAGCCCGCCCAGGCCGTAGATCCCGAGGTTGCGCCGCAGCATCTTGTCCGCGCTGACCGGGCGGTACTGCACGCCCCGCAGGGCGAGCGGCACGAGCGCGATGATGATCAGCGCGTTGAAGATGACCGCGGACAGGATCGCGGAGTCGGGCGAGGACAGGTTCATGATGTTGAGCTTGTTCAGGCCCGGGTAGACCGCCGCGAACAGCGCCGGGATGATCGCGAAGTACTTGGCGACGTCGTTGGCGATCGAGAAGGTCGTCAACGCGCCCCGGGTGATGAGGAGCTGCTTGCCGATCTCGACGATCTCGATGAGCTTGGTCGGGTTGGAGTCGAGGTCGACCATGTTGCCGGCCTCCTTGGCGGCCGACGTCCCGGTGTTCATCGCCACCCCGACGTCGGCCTGCGCGAGGGCCGGTGCGTCGTTCGTGCCGTCGCCGGTCATCGCGACGAGCTTGCCGCCCGCCTGCTCACGCTTGATGAGGGCCATCTTGTCCTCGGGGGTGGCCTCGGCGAGGAAGTCGTCGACGCCGGCTTCATCGGCGATCGCCTTGGCGGTCAGCGGGTTGTCGCCCGTGATCATGATCGTCTTGATGCCCATCCGGCGCAGTTCGTCGAACCGCTCGCGCATGCCTTCCTTGACGACGTCCTTGAGGTGGATCACCCCGAGGACGCGGGCGCCCTTGTCGTCCTCGACGGCGACCAGCAGCGGGGTGCCGCCCGCCTCGGAGATGGAGTTGGAGATGGTGTCGGCGTCCTCGGCGACCGTGCCGCCCCGCTCCTTCACCCAGGCGAGCACCGAACCGGTGGCCCCCTTGCGAACCTTGCGGACAGTGCCGTTCTCTGTGAGGTCGACACCCGACATGCGGGTTTGCGCGGTGAAGGCGATCCACTCGGCATGCGCCAGCTCGCCCTGGTGACGCTCACGCAGCCCGTACTTCTCCTTCGCCAGTACGACGATGGAACGGCCTTCGGGCGTCTCGTCGGCCAGCGACGACAACTGCGCGGCGTCCGCCAGCTCGGCCTCGGCCGTGCCACCTACCGGTACGAACTCGGCGGCCTGGCGATTGCCGAGTGTGATGGTGCCGGTCTTGTCGAGCAGCAAGGTCGACACGTCGCCCGCGGCCTCGACCGCCCTGCCCGACATGGCCAGTACGTTGCGCTGCACCAGCCGGTCCATGCCCGCGATACCGATCGCGGACAGCAGCGCGCCGATCGTGGTCGGGATCAGGCAGACGAGCAGCGCCACCAGCACGACCATCGTCAGGTGCGTGCCCGCGTAGTTGGCGAGCGGCGGCAGCGTGGCCACCGCGAGCAGGAAGATGATCGTGAGCGAGGCGAGCAAAATGTTCAGCGCGATCTCGTTCGGGGTCTTCTGCCGGGCGGCGCCCTCGACCAGGTTGATCATCCGGTCGATGAAGGTCTCGCCCGGCTTCGTCGTGATCTTGATGACGATGCGGTCGGAGAGGACCTTCGTGCCGCCGGTGACGGCCGAGCGGTCGCCGCCGGACTCCCGGATGACCGGCGCCGACTCACCGGTGATCGCCGACTCGTCCACGGACGCGACGCCCTCGACGACGTCACCGTCGCCGGGGATGATGTCGCCCGCCTCGCAGACGACCAGGTCGCCGATGCGCAGCTCGGTGCCGGGCACCTGCTCCTCACGGTCCCCCACGAGCCGCCGGGCGACGGTGTCGGTCTTGGCCTTGCGCAGGGTGTCGGCCTGAGCCTTGCCGCGCCCCTCGGCCACCGCCTCCGCCAGGTTCGCGAAGATCACGGTGAGCCAGAGCCAGGCGCTGATCGTCCAGCCGAACCAGTCGCCCGGGTCCTTGAACGAGAACACCGTAGTCAGCACCGACCCGACCAGCACCACGAACATCACCGGGGACTTGACCATCACCCGCGGATCGAGCTTGCGGAAGGCGTCCGGCAGCGACCTGAGCAGCTGCTTGGGATCGAAGAGTCCCGCGCCGACCCGGCCTTCGCCGGTCTTGTGGCCGGTCGGTGCGTCCTGGTGGGGAGCGAGCGTCGGAGTCGAGGTCGGAGTCGGGGTGGACATCGAGTCCTCTTGATTCGTTACGTCGGTGGTCATGACGCCAGCCCCTCGGCCAGCGGTCCCAGCGCCAGCGCCGGGAAGTAGGTCAGACCGGTGATGATCAGGATCGCGCCCACCAACAACCCGGTGAACAGCGGCTTCTCGGTGCGCAGCGTGCCCGCGGTGGCCGGCACCGGCTGCTGCTCGG